>JAFYPT010000032.1 GCA_017547425.1 Ruminiclostridium sp. | reverse complement strand
CTTCCCCTTCTTCATCCTGTACTTCATCGGGGCTTCCATTATCACCACTGTGGCGGTGTCTCTGGGCGTCGACCCCGGATTCTTCGCCCCCTTCAAGACCCTGAGCAAGTTCCTCATCGTCCTGGCTATGGCCGCCATCGGCCTGAACACCAACATTGTGAAGCTCATTAAGTCCGGCGGTACCCCCCTGATCTTGGGCGCCTCCTGCTGGGCAGGTATTACCTGCGTGAGCCTGCTGATGCAGCGGGTCATGGGGCTTTGGTAAGTCAAATTGGATAAACGAAAAGACCGCCGAACTCGGCGGTCTTTTTTGTCAAGTATATCGGCAGGCTCCCTTGCCCCGGGCGGATATGGAATCCGCCCCTACGAAGGCTGTGCCTAAAAACATACGATGTGCTAGTCGCCAGAGAGCGGGACGATGTGGGCATCGTCCCCTACGGCGGAAACGTACACAGGGAGCCTTTCGAAACGTCTTTAGTTCACGTGGCTGCTGGCCCGCATGGCCTGGATGGTCTGCTCCATCAGGTCTTCCAGGGTCCAGCCCAGCATATCAGCACCCTGCTGGATGATGTCACGGGAGCAGCCGGCGGCGAACTTCTTGTCCTTGAACTTCTTCTTCAGGGACTTCACCTCCATGTCCTCCACGCTCTTGGAGGGGCGCATGATGGCGGCGGCGCCAATGAGGCCGGTGAGTTCGTCGGTGGCGAAGAGGACCTTTTCCATCTGGTGCTCCGGCTTAATATCCACGTAGATGCCATAGCAGTGGCTGGCGGTGGCCCGGATGAGCCGCTCGTCCAGACCACGCTCCCGCATGATCTCCTGGGACTTGATGCAGTGCTGGTCGGGGTACTGTTCATAGTCCAGGTCGTGGAGGAGACCCACCAGAGCCCAGAACTCCTTCTCCTCCCCGTAGCCCAGCTTCTCGGCAAACCAGCCCATCACGTCGGAGACCACATAGGCGTGCTGGAGGTGGAAGTCCTCCTGGTTATATTCCTTCAGCAGTTCCTCTGCCTTTTCGTAAGTCAGTTCCATGGTTTCTTCTCCTTACTCGTTTTCGCCCCGGCGGAAGGCGGCCACCAGGTCGCCGGCCAGGCTGTACTGGTAGCGGATGGTGTCGTCGTCCAGCTCGTCCCGCTTGAGCCAGGCGGCCTGGGCCAGTTCCTGGCGGTCCAGGTCGATCTCGTTGGAGCCGTCCAGCTTGGCGAAGTAGCCCAGCATCAGGTTGCCGTCGATGCCCCAGGGCTGGCTCTTGTAATACTTGACCTCGGAGACATGGAGGCCAACCTCTTCCAGGACCTCACGGCGGACGGTCTCCTCAGCGGTCTCACCGATCTCGTTAAAACCGGCGATCATGGCGTAGCCCTTGTAGGCACGGCCCTTGTAGCGGGTGACCAGGATCTTGTCCTCGTGGGTGACCGCCACCATGATGGCGGGGGTGATGCGGGGGAAGATCATGTTGCCGCACTTGGGGCAGCGGAGCATACGCAGGGAGCCATCGGCCTCGGTGTGGGTGCCGCAGCGGCCGCAGAACTGGTTATCCCGGTACCAGACGTAGAGCTGGTAGGCAGTGTACTCGGCAAAATGCTGGTCCTGGGCACGGTGCTCGGGGGCGTTGCGGACGATCCACCAACCGTAACCTTCGGGGATGTCCTCTTCCTTCAGGTCGGCCAGGTAGTACTCGGTGTCGTCGATGGCGAAAAGGTAGATGTACTTCTCCACCTTCTCCTTGATCTCCCCGTAGGTGGGAGGCAGGAGGACGTCGTCCACCATCTTTTCCAGAATCTCAGGGCCTTTGAACACGAAGCAGATGGCGTTGTCGCCGGGCTGCTTCTTGGCAAATTCTACGTGGTACTGTTTGGGTGCGATTTCGTGCAGCATGGGTCGTTCCTCTTTTCCTTGTCAATTCCAGCGGCCTTCCAGGAAGGCGCAGATCATGTCGTTGGTCAGGCTGTAGTCCTCGTTTTCCAGCTGGGTCTCCCCACGGACATACCAGTCGGCGGCGGTGAGCTCCTGGCCGTCCAGGACGATGGTGTCGTCCCCGTCCAGGCGGCAGAAGTAGCCGATGGACAGGTTGCCCACCACGCCCCAGGGCTGGCTGCCGTAGTAGCGGATGTCCTTGACCTTCAGGCCCACTTCTTCCATGACCTCCCGGCGGACGGTCTCCTCGGCGCTCTCGCCAATCTCCACGAACCCGGCCAGCAGACCGTAGCCACGGTACTTGCCCCGGCGGTAGGGGGTCATGAGGATGCGTTCCCCATCGGTGACGGCGATGATGACGGCGGGAGAAATTCTGGGGAAGATCATCTCCCCACAGTTGGGGCAGCGGAGCATGCGCTCCTTCTTATCGTGCTGGGTGGGGGTACCGCAGGAGCCGCAGAAGCGGTTGGCCCGGTACCAGATGTCCAGGTGGTTGGCGGTAAACTCGGCAAACTTCAGTTCCTTGCTCTTGAGCTCCCGCTCCAGGCGCAGGGGGTGCCAGTCGTAGCCTTCGGGGATGGCCTCGTCCTTCAGCCACACCAGGAAGTAGTCCCGGTCATCCACCCGGAAGAGGTAATAGGTCTGCTGGGCATAGTCGGCCAGCTCGCCGTAGGTGGGTAGGAACAACTCCTCCCCTTCCAGACGTTCCAGGCAGTCCCCCTTGCGGAAGGCAAAGCACAGGTCCTCGGCCTTGGGCTCCTTCCAGGTGAACTCTACGTGGTACTGGTTGGGAAAAATATCTTGGATCATAGGAAGATTCTCCTCAGTTTTCTTTCTCAGCGTTGGGCCGCAGGTCACGCCAGAACTCGTATTCCGGCTCGTCCTTGTTCTCTGCGGTGGGATTCAAACCCATGGGCTGGTCCCGGAAGAGACGGGGGTCCATGAACCGCAGATCGTCGGGGATGATGGGCACAAAGTCCATGTGGTCCAGGATGTCCTTCTGGAGGTCCACGCCCTTGGCGATCTCGATGAGGGTCAGGCCCTCCTTTTCCAGGCGGAACACGGCACGCTCGGTGATGTACAGGACCTCCTGTCCCTTGCGGATGGCCTCACGGCCGGAGAAGGTCACGGCCCCCACCCGCTCCAGGAACTTCTTCTGGGGGCCCTGGACCTGGATATCCACGCCCTCCTCGGTGATGACCACTTCCTGCTTACCGGCGGTAAAGGTGCCGATGAAGCAGAGCTTTTTGGCATTCTGGGTGATGTCAATGAAACCGCCGGGGCCAACGGTCCGGCCGTTGAAGCTGTGGGCGTTCACGTTGCCCATGCCGTCGGTCTCGGCAAAGCCCAGGACGGCCATGTCCAGAGCGCCGCCGTCGTAGATCTGCAGAATGTCCGCCATGCGGTACATGGCCTCGGGGTTCACGGCTGCGCCGAAGTCGATGCCACCCAGGGGGATGCCGCCCAGAGGGCCGCACTCCATGGACAGGGTGAACAGGTCGGAAATTCCCTCCTCATCGGCCACGGAGCCAATGCCGCCGGGCATGCCAATGCCCAGGTTGATGAGGGAGTTGGGCTTGAGTTCCATAGCAGCTCTGCGGCAGCAGACCTTCCGGGGGCTCAGGGCCAGAGGCTCAAAGCCCGCAGAGGGGGTGGTGGCCAGACCGGCAATTTCAGGACGGAACAAATCCATCTCGAAGCTCTGCATGCTGTATTCAGGGCGGCCTTCCACCAGGTAGTCCACCATGAAGCCGTGGATGATGACATCCTTGGTGGGGATGGTGCCCTTTTTCACGATGCGGTCCACCTGGGCGATGACGATGCCGCCGGAGTTGTGGACGGCAGCGGCCACCTCGAACTGTTCGATGTTCATGGCCTCGTTCTTAATGGACAGGTTGCCCGCCTCGTCGCCGTAGGTGGCCCGGATGAAGCAAATATCGATGGGGAAAGCGGGATAGAACAGGCATTCCTTACCTCCCAGCTCCACCAGGGAGACCACTTCCTTGCCGGAAGCCCAGGTCTTCTGGTTGGCCTTGCCGCCGCCATTGCGGGGGTCGGCGAAGGTGCCGATGCCGGTGGTGGCGATGGCGCCGGGGAGACCGGCGGCGATGGCCCGGAAGAGACTCATCATGTTGCCCAGGGGAATCATGTGGCAGGTGACCTTTTCCTCCTGGACCAGCTTCCGCAGGCCGGGGTCGTAGCCCATGTGGGTGAGGACCACTTCCTTGAACATCCCTTCCTTTTCCGCCAGCTTACTCAGGCCACGGCCCTTACCGTCGCCCTGGCTGGTGCACTTCACCAGGCGCAGGTCTCTGGGGTGTCCGGTCTGGTCGTAGTGTTCGGCCAGGGACATCATCAGGTCCTCGGGGCAGCCGAAGCCGTTGAAGCCGGTGGTGGTGATGGTGCAGCCGTCCTTCACCATGGCGGCCGCCTGGGCCCCTGTGATGATCTTGCTCATTGCACTCCACTCCTTTGTATGGATTCGCTGAAATCAGCGGGTAATATTTTGCTCGTAAAGATTATTATAGCACGGTTTTCCTGACCTGCAAGGCATAAACGGAAAAGATTTCCTTGCCACCTGTCCCCTTCCCAAGTATACTGGAAGCAACAAGAATTCCCACAGGAGGGTATTGCCATGCCTGAAACCGTCCCCATGAAAATCATCGCCCGGATGCACAGTTCCTTCCCCACCAAGTTCGGCATCCCCCGCCAGAGCGGCCTGGTGGAGGAGTTAAAGTCCACCATCGTCTTTGAACCGGAATACCGGAACGCCGATGCCCTGCGGGGCATGGAGGGCTTCTCCCACCTGTGGCTCATCTGGTCCTTCTCCAAGGCCGTCCGGGAGGACTGGTCCCCCACCGTCCGCCCCCCTCGTCTGGGGGGCAACACCCGCATGGGTGTCTTCGCCACCCGTTCCCCCTTCCGTCCCAACGCCATCGGCCTGTCCTCCGTGAAGCTGGACGGGGTGGAACTTCACCCCACCCTGGGTCCGGTGATCCATGTGTCCGGGGCCGACCTGCTGGACGGGACCCCCATCTTTGATATCAAGCCCTACCTGCCCTACACCGACTCCCACCCCGAAGCCCTGGGGGGCTTCACCGCCGGGTATCAGGGGTACAAGCTAGAGGTGGACTTCCCTCCTGCCCTGCTGGAACAGGTGCCCGAAGGGGACCGGGAGGGACTCATGGGTGTGCTGGCCCAGGACCCCCGCCCCTCCTACCAGGATGACCCGGAACGGGTCTACGGCATGGCCTTTGGCACGGTGGATGTGAAGTTTACCGTGCAGGATGGGAAGCTCACCGTGGTGGGTGTGGAGAATAAAGCGTAAAAAGAGATGCCCGTGGGCATCTCTTTTTACATTATGATTTCTTTCAAGATATCCAATCCCCGGGCTATATCCTCTTTTGTCAGGCTGGCATAACCCAAGATGATTTGGTTTTGATGCGTTCCTTCGATGATGGAGTGCCGTTCCACCGGGACTACATAAATTCCAGCTTTTAACAGTTTCCGGATTGCTTCCTCGGTAAAGATTACATTCTCAAACTCCGCAACCACGTGCATCCCAGCTCCGTCCCCATGAATCGTGACACGTTTTCCAAAATATGCACGGAGCAATTCCAACAGGCAATCCCGGCGGGTGCGGTACACTTTTTTCATCCGACGGATGTGCCGCTCCACTTCTCCACTTTCCAGAAACCGCATCAGCCCAAGCTGATACACAGAATTTGAATGATGGTCAGACAGACGTTTCAATTCGCGCATTCGGGGAACCAACTGTTCCGGCAAAACCAAGTAGCCCAGGCGAAGGGAGGGGAACAGGACCTTACTGAAGGTCCCCACATAGATGACCCGTTCCTGGTCCAGCTCAAACAGGGAATTTGCAGGCTGACCCTCGTAGTTAAAAGCACTATCATAGTCGTCTTCCAGAAGGTAAGCCCCGGACTTTCTCGCAAATTCGATCAAAGCAATCCTTCGCTGCAACGGTAAGATCCCACCCATAGGAAACTGGTGGGAAGGAGTTACAAAGATCAAATCCGGGGTTCCTTCACCGGGGAACTGTTCTGGTTGGATCCCTAGGCCATCCACTTCAAAGGGTACAATGTGTTTCGTGTGGTAGGAAAAAATCTGTCTCACATTCGCGTTGGATGGGTTTTCCATCCATACCTCACTTTGGACCGTTAGGAGACATTTCGCCGCCAACGTCAACCCCTGCTTTGCCCCGGCGGTCACAATAATCTGCTCCGGAGTACAGGTAATCCCCCTCGTCTTCTTCAGGTATCCGCACAGCACTTTCCGCAACTCCGGACGGCCCTGGGGATCGTCATAACCCAGAGCCGAATCCGGGGCATCCAGAAAGGCACGGGATACCACCCGGTTCCACTTTTCACGGGGAAACTGATCTAGAGCGGGAAGTCCACTGTCAAAGTTGATGGTATCCTCCCCAATCACCCAATCGGAGAGAGATGCCGTCTGCTGGTGTTTCATCACCATCGTTTGGGCAATGTTCTTTCCACCAGAACTGACAAAGTACCCGGAACCCGCCACACTGATAATTGCCCCCTCGGACACCAGCCGGTCATAGGCGGTCAAGACGGTATTCCGGGCAACGGAAAGATCCCGACTCAACTCACGAGTGGAAGGCAGAGCCTCTCCAGCAGATAGCTCGCCAGATAAGATTTTTCCCCGGATGCTCTGATAGATCTGTTCCCCGTAGGACCGCTTTTTCTGTTTATCCATGGAAATGTATAGCATAGACTCCCCCCAACTGGCTCAATAAAATCAAGTAAATACTGTACCTTTTCTATACCAGCAATCTGTGGTTTGATTATATCGTATCCACCCCTTTTGTACAATAGAAAGGTAATACGATGAAGCTTAAAAACAGTTTTCACCCCTATGCCATGGTGACAATCCTCTTCTGGTCCCTGGCTTATGTTTTCACTCGCCTTACCCTGGAATCCTTTTCCCCTTTCTCCCTGGGATTTCTACGGTATTTTATCGCTTCTTGCACCCTATTTTTCATTGCGGTCTTCCTTAAGTTGAAGCCACCCCACACGAAAGACCTTCCCTGGTTTCTTGCCGCTGGGTGCATGGGATTCTTTCTCTATATGATTGCATTCAACCAGGGACAGGCAGTTGTTACAGCAGCAACTGGAAGCATAGTCATTGCCACCGTTCCCGTCATCACCGCTCTATTGGCCCGGTTTGTATACCATGAGCAGCTCAACGGTATGCAATGGGTCGCTATGCTCCTTGAGTTTTTCGGGGTTGCGGTTCTAACCCTGATGAACCATACCGTTTCCCTCAACCGAGGTGTCCTCTGGCTCTTGCTGGCCGCCCTGGCTCTCAGTGTGTATAATTTACTTCAGAGAAAGCTGACCCAAACATACACCGCGTTACAAACTTCAACCTACAGCATCTTCTTCGGTACACTGCTATTGTCTGTCTTCGCCCCCACTGGCATGGACAAACTCTCCCAGGCTCCCTCCATCCACATTCTGTATCTTGTGATTTTGGGTGTCTGCTCCAGCGCCATCGCCTATGTCTCCTGGGCCAAGGCTTTTTCCAAAGCCCCTAAGACATCACAAGTAAGCAATTACATGTTTGTGACCCCATTTCTGACCAGCATACTGGGCTTTCTCTTGGGAGGTGAGATTCCCGATCTTGCCACATTCCTGGGAGGATGCATCATCATGCTAGGTGTTTTGATGTTTCACCTGGGTGGACATACAGACGCAAAAAAACGGACCTCTTCCAAATGAGAGGTCCGTTTTTCACATTGTGTTAGGAACAATAGGCCACGGGGTTCACGCGGCTGCTCTTGGAGCTGTTCAGCCACATCTCGAAGTGCAAGTGGTTGCCGGTGGAACTGCCGGTGGTGCCGACACCGCCGATCTTCTGACCCTGGGACACG
>JAFYPT010000031.1 GCA_017547425.1 Ruminiclostridium sp. | reverse complement strand
CTTCAGCTCGGGGCCGACAACGATAACGGAACGGCCGGAGTAGTCAACACGCTTACCCAGCAGGTTCTGACGGAAGCGGCCCTGCTTGCCCTTGAGCATGTCGGACAGGGACTTCAGCGCACGGTTGTTGGCGCCGGTGACGGCACGGCCGCGGCGGCCGTTGTCGATCAGGGCGTCCACAGCCTCCTGCAGCATGCGCTTTTCGTTGCGCACGATGATGTCGGGGGCGTTCAGCTGGATCAGTCTCTTCAGACGGTTGTTGCGGTTGATGACGCGGCGGTACAGGTCATTCAGGTCGGAGGTGGCGAAACGGCCGCCGTCCAGCTGGACCATGGGACGAATTTCGGGGGGGATGACGGGCAGGGTGTCGATGATCATCCACTCAGGCTTGTTTCCGGAAAGACGGAAGGCGTCAACGACTTCCAGACGCTTCACGATGCGGGCCTTCTTCTGGCCGGAAGCGGTCTGCAGCTCCTCACGGAGGGAGACGGACAGCTGCTCCAGGTCGATGTCGGCCAGCAGCTTCTTGACGGCCTCGGCGCCCATGCCTGCCTCAAAATCGTCCTCGTACTTCTCCCGCAGGTCACGGTACTCCTTCTCGGAGAGGATCTGGTTTCTCACCAGGGGAGCGTAACCGGGATCGGTGACGATATAGGCTGCAAAGTACAGAACCTTTTCCAGGATACGGGGTGACAGGTCCAGCAGCAGGCCCATACGGGAGGGAATTCCCTTGAAGTACCAGATGTGGGAGACAGGGGCAGCCAGCTCGATGTGGCCCATGCGCTCACGACGGACGTTGGCGCGGGTGACCTCAACGCCGCAGCGGTCGCAGACCTTGCCCTTGTAACGGATCTTCTTGTACTTGCCGCAGTGGCACTCCCAGTCCTTGGTGGGGCCAAAGATGCGTTCGCAGAACAGACCGTCACGCTCGGGCTTCAGGGTGCGGTAGTTGATGGTCTCGGGCTTCTTGACTTCGCCGAAGGACCACTCACGGATCTGTTCCGGGGAAGCGATGCCAATACGAATGGCGTCAAACTCAGCATAACTCATATTCATCGTCCTCCCTTTCTTTATTCTTCATACTGGCCGTCGTCGCTGTAATCGTCGTCGGCCTCGTCCATCGTCATGCCGCCCACAGACAGGTCGTCGTCGTCGCTCTCTGCCTTGAAGGTGAAGCCTGCGGCGGAGAACTGGGCATCTTCGTTAAAGCGCTCAGACCGGTTGTCGTAGTAGTCGTCATCCCGGATCTGGTTGATGTTCTGGTAGCCTTCGTCCTCATCGTCACGCAGCTCGATCTCGTCGCCCTTGGCGTCCAAGACCTTGATATCCAGGCACAGAGCCTGCAGCTCCTTGACCAGAACCTTGAAGGACTCGGGGATACCGGGTGCGGGCACGTTGTGACCCTTGACGATGGCTTCGTAGGTGCGGACACGGCCGGTAACGTCGTCGGACTTGACGGTGAGGATCTCCTGGAGGGTGTAGGCTGCGCCGTATGCTTCCAGGGCCCAGACTTCCATTTCGCCAAAGCGCTGGCCGCCGAACTGTGCCTTGCCGCCCAGAGGCTGCTGGGTGACCAGGGAGTAGGGGCCGGTGGAACGGGCGTGGATCTTATCGTCGACCAGGTGATGCAGCTTCAGGAAGTACACGTAACCAACGGTAACGGGGTTCTCGAAGGGCTCACCGGTGCGGCCGTCGTACAGCTTGGTCTTACCGTCTGCCAGACGCAGGCGGCCCTGGGTTCTCCAGATGAGGACCTGGCGCTCGTCGGCCATCTCTTCGGGTGCCAGAGCGCGGATGTCGCTGCCGTCCTCGGTCATGAGGTACAGCTGCTTACCGGCGATGGTTTCGTTGGGATAGACCTCACGGAACAGGCCGGCCTCTGCGATCAGCTCCATGATGTCCTTCTCGTCTGCGCCGTTGAAGACGGGGGTAGCAACCTTCCAGCCCAGAGCCTGCGCTGCACGGCCCAGATGGACTTCCAGGACCTGACCGATGTTCATACGGGAGGGAACGCCCAGGGGGTTCAGGACGATATCCAGGGGAGTACCGTCGGGCAGGAAGGGCATATCCTCCTGGGGCATGATGCGGGAGACGACACCCTTGTTACCGTGGCGGCCTGCCATCTTGTCGCCCACGGAGATTTTTCTCTTCTGTGCGATATACACGCGGACCACCTGGTTCACGCCGGGGCCCAGCTCGTCGCCAGCCTCGCGGGTGAAGACCTTCACGTCCACGATGATGCCGCCTGCGCCGTGGGGCACCTTCAGGGAGGTGTCACGGACTTCTCTTGCCTTCTCGCCGAAGATGGCGCGCAGCAGGCGCTCTTCTGCGGTCAGGTCGGTCTCGCCCTTGGGGGTGACCTTACCCACCAGGATATCGCCGGGGTGGACCTCAGCGCCCACGCGGATGATGCCGCGCTCGTCCAGATCCTTCAGGGCGTCGTCGCCCACGTTGGGGATATCACGGGTGATCTCTTCGGGACCCAGCTTGGTGTCACGGGCCTCGGTCTCATATTCCTCGATATGGATGGAGGTGAACACGTCCTCCTTGACCATACGCTCATTCAGCAGGATGGCGTCCTCATAGTTATAACCTTCCCAGGTCATGAAGCCCATGAGGATGTTCTTGCCCAGGGAGATCTCGCCCTGGCAGGTGGAGGGGCCGTCAGCCAGAACGTCGCCCTTCTTCACGCGCTCGTGCAGGTCCACCACAGGACGCTGGTTGATGCAGGTGCCGTGGTTGGAGCGCAGGAACTTGATGAGGGGGTACTCCACCACATCGCCGCGGTCGTAGCGGACTGCCACCTTGGTGGCGGAGACGAAGGTGACTTCGCCCTCGTCCTCGGCCAGAACGGTGATCTCGGAGTCGGTGCAGTTCTTGTGCTCCTGGCCGGTGGCGACGATGGGAGCCTGGGTGGTCAGCAGAGGCACTGCCTGACGCTGCATGTTTGCACCCATCAGCGCACGGTTTGCGTCGTCGTTCTCCAGGAAGGGGATCATGGCAGTTGCGATGGAAACCATCATCTGGGGAGAGACATCGATGAAGTCGATCTTCTCGCGGTCGACCTCGATGATCTCATGGCGATGACGGCAGGTGATACGGGAGTTGGCCAGGCAGCCGTTCTCGTCCAGGGGCTCGGTGGCCTGGCAGACCATGTACTCGTCCTCGATGTCGGCAGTCATGTAGACCACTTCGTCGGTGACAAAACCAGTCTCCTTGTCCACACGGCGGTAGGGAGCCTCGATGAAGCCGTAGCGGTTGATCCGGGCATAGGCTGCCAGGTAGGAGATCAGACCGATGTTGGGACCTTCAGGAGTCTCGATGGGGCACATACGGCCGTAGTGGCTGTAGTGGATGTCTCGAACGTCGAAGGATGCACGGTCACGGGACAAACCGCCGGGACCCAGTGCGGACATACGACGCTTGTGGGTCAGCTCAGCCAGGGGGTTGGTCTGGTCCATGAACTGGGACAGAGGGGAGGAGCCGAAGAACTCCTTGATGGCTGCGGTGACGGGGCGGATGTTGATCAGGGACTGGGGGGTGACGATGTCCAGGTCCTGAATGGTCATGCGCTCACGGATGACACGCTCCATGCGGCTGAAGCCGATGCGGAACTGGTTCTGCAGCAGCTCGCCCACGCAGCGCAGACGGCGGTTGCCCAGATGGTCGATGTCATCGGGGGTGCCCACGCCATGGGACAGGCAGCACAGGTAGTTGATGGTGGCCATCATGTCGTCCACGATGATGTGCTTGGGCACCAGGTCATCCTTGCGCTCACGGACAGCGTCCATCAGGCCTTCCTCATCGCCGGCGTACTGATCCAGCAGCTCGCACAGGACCTCGAAGCGGACCTTCTCGGAAATGCCGCACTCCTCGGGATCGAAGGAGACGAAGTTGGACATCTCCACCATGCGGTTGGAGAAAACCTTCACCATGGTGCCGTCCACGTTCACGATGGTCTCAGCCACGCCACGAGCTTCCAGCTCCTGGGCACGCTCACGGGTCAGAGTCTCGCCTTCCTCGGCGATGATCTCACCGGTGCGGGGATCTGCCACGGGAACTGCCAGGGTCTGGCCTGCCAGTCGGGGCCACAGGGACAGCTTCTTGTTGAACTTATAACGGCCCACAGCAGACAGATCATAGCGGCGGGCATCAAAGAAGAGGGCGTTGATGAGGGATTCTGCGGAATCCAGCGTGGGGGGCTCACCGGGACGCAGCTTGCGGTAGATCTCCAGCATAGCCTCTTCACGGGTCTTGCAGGTGTCCTTCTCCATGGTGGTGACCAGGAGGGGCTCCTCACCGAACATCTCCAGGATCTCTGCGTCGGTCTGGGGACCCACAGCACGGATCAGACAGGAGATGGGCAGCTTACGGTTCTTGTCGATACGGACAGAGAAAATGTCAGACAGGTCGGTCTCATACTCCAGCCATGCGCCACGATAGGGAATGACGGTGACAGCGTAGGTGATGTTCTCGGCCTTGTCTGCGTTCCGGGCATAGTACACGCCGGGGGAACGAACGATCTGGGAAACGATGACGCGCTCTGCGCCGTTGATGACGAAGGTACCGCCCTTGGTCATCAGGGGGAAGTCGCCCATGAAGATCTCCTGCTCCTTGATCTCCTCGGTCTCCTTGTTGCGCAGGCGCACACGGACCTTCAGGGGGGCAGCGTAGGTTGCATCACGGGCCTTGCACTCCTCCACGGAGTACTTGGGCTTTTCGTCCATGGTGAAGTCGATGAAAGACAGCTCCAGGTTGCCGGCATAGTCGCTGATGGAAGCGACATCCCGGAAGACCTCCTGAAGACCAGTCTCCAGGAACCACTGGTAGGAGTTCTTCTGGATCTCCAGCAGGTTGGGCATGTTCAGCACTTCTTCATGGCGGGCAAAGCTCTTTCTCAGGGTTTTACCAAAGTATACGTCCTTTACCATTGCTCTTGACCAGTCCTTTCGTTGAACAGGTTGATTCATACAAAGATTTGCGATCACGCGGGTGCGTGGGAAAAAGTTTACATTGGGTATTGTCAATCGGGTTGGTTTCTGCTATACTATCCTCAAGATGGGCGGGTATCCCCGTTCAAGTCGAAGATGAAATCAATATATTATACCATCATGTACTCTGGAAGTCAACGGCTTTCCAGGGCTTTTTTATTTTATGGTGTATATTTAGAAAAACCGCCTACCCAGCATGGGTAGGCGGTTTCAATTTTCTACAACATTTCAAATCGTTTATCTGTAGAAAAAATCTGCGATGCTTTATTTACTTGCTCAGCTTCTGGGCGTACGCAATGATCACATCCGCACAGGCTTCCTTGCCGATGGGGCTTCCAAGAACTCTTGGACCCGCTGCGCTGGGCTCCAAGAGTTGATGTTTGCACTTCGCTCGTCGCACGGCCCAGGGCCGCACGCTCCCTTCGTGAGAAGAATTTTCCCCGACGTACACGCCGCCGGGGAAAATAATTACACTCTATTTGCCTATCGGCAAAATCTGCGATGCTTTATTTACTTACTCAGCTTCTGGGCGTACGCAATGATCACATCCGCACAGGCTTCCTTACCGATGGGGCTGGAGTTGAGGGTCAGGTGGTAGTTGGACAGATTGCCCCACTTGCCCCGGGTCAGATAGTGATAGTAAGACTCACGGGCAGCGTCGGAATGGTGGACGCGTCGAACTGCCTGCTCATGGCTCTCACCAAAGGTATCCATGGCATACTTGACCTTGTCCTCTTCCTCTGCGTAGATGAAGACGTTAATGACGTTCTCGAAGTCACGGAGGATATAGTCAGCGCCACGGCCCACGATCACGCAGGGACCTTCCTTGGCGATCTTGCGGATGGTCTGGGCCTGGGCCATGATGGCCTTGTCATAGGAAGAGGCTGCGCCGCTGGGCATCAGCCAGTTCATGATGGTGCGGGCCATGGACTGCTCCTCGGTGTCCTGGATCATTTCCTCAGAAAAGCCGGTCTTCTCAGAGGTCAGCTTGATGATGTCCTTGTCGTAGTAGGGGATGCCCAGGATCTCAGAGATCCGCTTGGCAACCGTTCTTCCGCCGGCGCCGTACTCACGACCGATGGTGATGATACCATTGAATTCACTCATAATGATTCCTCCTCATACCTGGCTCAGCGCCAGCTCTTGATCTTTCCGCGAAGAACTTCCTCTGCCTCCCGGAGTTTTGCTTCCACGTCCACACCCCACACATCCAGGCATTCGGCTGCCACATAGTCCATGTCAGTGAAGCCCAGCATATTGCCGCACAGGGTCTTGATATAGTCGAAGCCGCAGTTCCGGTCCAGGATGGGACCACCGGCAGTGGTGATATAAAACAGCTTGCTGGCCTTGCACAGGCCCTTGGGACGGCCGTCCTCGGTGTACACAAAGGTCAGACCACCCACAGAGATCTGCTCCAGATAGCACCGCAGCAGAGCGGGGAACTGATATTCCCAATAGGGTGCGCCCACCAGGATCATGTCGGCTTCTGCAAACTGGCGGCCGTAACGGAACATGGGGTGATCGAACTGGCCCTTCTCCTCCAGCTCATGGCGCTGGGCCAGACGCTGGCTGTTCAGGGGCAGGATCTCCTCCTGGTCCAGGACCAGCTCTTCCACGGTGACACCTTCCAGGGTCTCCTCCATCTGCTGGATGGCTGCCCGGCACAGACGCAGGGTGCGGGATTCCTGGCCACGAATGCAGCAATTGACAAACAACACACGCATGACAGGTTCTCCTCCTCATTTCATTCTACTGGGATTTTACCATAGTTTTTCCCTCTGTGCAACGGCAAAAAA
The DNA here is from genome assembly GCA_017547425.1 of Ruminiclostridium sp. GTDB lineage: Bacteria > Bacillota > Clostridia > Oscillospirales > Oscillospiraceae > Evtepia. Next base: position 22,076 of record JAFYPT010000031.1, on the reverse strand, counting down.
AGAGACTCACTGCAAGCAGTGAGTCTCTTTGATACGTTTTGATTACACCAGCTGGATGATAGCCATCTCTGCAGCGTCGCCCTTACGGGGACCGATGCGGACAATACGGGTGTAGCCGCCGTCGCGGGTCATATACTTCTGATTCATCTCGGTGAACAGCTTGTGAGCGACGTCCTCCTTGGTGATGAAAGCCAGAGCCTGACGGTAAGCAGCCAGGTCGTTCTTCTTGGACAGGGTGATCATCTTCTCAGCCAGAGGAGCAACTTCCTTGGCGCGAGCCAGAGTGGTCTTGATCTGACCGTTCTCCAGCAGATAGGTCACCATGGCTCTCAGCATTGCCTTACGCTGATCGGTAGGCTTACCGAGCTTACGGTTACCGGACATGTTGGTTCAACTCCCTTCGGTATTGATCGTTCGGGTTTTCCGAACTTGGGGTCAATTGTCATCACTGGCCAGGGACAGACCCATCATGGCCAGCTTGTTAATAACTTCTTCCAGAGACTTCCGGCCCAGGTTACGCACCTTCATCATCTCGTCTTCGGTCTTGGAGATCAGGTCCTCGACGGTGTTGATGTTAGCACGCTTCAGGCAGTTGAAGCTTCTGACCGACAGATCCAGCTCCTCGATGGTCATTTCCAGGACCTTATCGCGGATGTCGGGAGACTTTTCCACCACGGTAGACTTGCTGCCCATGGTTTCGCTGAGATCTGTAAACAGCATAAAGTGATCACAGAGGATCCGGGCGCCCAGGGACACTGCATCGCGTGCTGCGATGGTGCCGTCGGTCCAAACCTCCAGAGTCAGCTTGTCGAAGTCGGTCAGATCCTTCACGCGGGTATTCTCCACGGTGTAGTTGACCTTCTTCACAGGGGTGTAGACCGAGTCAACGGGGATAACACCGATGACAGTCTGAGGGGTCTTATTGCGGTCTGCGGGGATGTAACCTCTGCCGTGAGACAGGGTCAGTTCCATGTTCAGGACCGCATCAGGGCCCAGGGTAGCGATGGGATGCTCAGGGTTGAGGATCTCCACCTCACTGTCAGCCTTGATATCACCGGCAGTGACCACGCCCTCGCCGGATGCTTCGATGTAGACAGTCTTGGTGCCTTCACTGTAGAGCTTCGCAATGATGCCCTTCACGTTCAGGACAATCTGGGTCACATCTTCCTTCACACCAGGAATCGAGCTGAATTCATGCTGAACACCTGCAATCTTGATGCTCGTAACTGCAGTTCCGGGCAGAGAAGACAGCAGAATCCGGCGAAGAGAGTTGCCTAAGGTGGTGCCATAGCCGCGCTCCAGGGGCTCGACAATGCACTTGCCGTAGGAATTGTCGCCAGGCTTCTCGATGCATTCGATGCGCGGCTTTTCGATTTCTACCATTTGTTACCCTCCTTCTTACGTCGGGTGGGCGGCTGGCGCCCACCCTGTCGTCATTCCGTTTTCCTGCCGAGGGTAGCTTATTACTTGGAGTACAGCTCGACGATGAGGTGCTCCTCGATGGGCATATCGATGTCTTCACGCACGGGCAGCTTGGTAACAGTGCCCTTCAGGGTGTTCTTCTCGCGCTCCAGCCACTGGGGCAGGGTCACCATCACAGCGTCCTCACCGGTCAGTCTCTTGAACTTCACGGAAGCACGGCTCTTCTCAGCGACTTCGATCACGTCACCAGCCTTGACCAGGAAGGAAGGAATGTTGACCTTCTTGCCGTTGACGGTGAAGTGGCCGTGGTTCACCAGCTGACGAGCCTCGCGGCGGGTCATGGCGAAGCCCAGGCGGTACACCACGTTGTCCAGACGACGCTCGACCAGAACCAGCAGGTTCTCACCGGTCTTGCCGGGCATACGGGATGCCTTCTCATAGTAGGAGCGGAACTGCTTCTCCAGAATGCCATAGACGAACTTGACCTTCTGCTTCTCAGTCAGCTGCAGAGCGTACTCGCTCTTCTTCTTTCTCATCTGACCGCCGGGGTTACGGTTGGTTTCCTTCTTGCTGTAACCCATAACGGTAGGAGAAATGCCCAGTGCCTTACAGCGCTTGGCGATAGGCTGCATATTCTTTGCCATAGTTTGTTTTCTCCTTTCCTTCGATCAGACGCGGCGTCTCTTGGGGGGACGGCAGCCGTTGTGAGGAATGGGAGTCACGTCCTTGATCATGGTGACTTCCAGACCAACTGCCTGCAGTGCACGGATAGCTGCCTCACGGCCGGAACCGGGGCCCTTGACGTACACTTCAACGCTCTTCAGGTTGCAAGCCTCGATAGCTGCCTTAGCAGCGGTCTCAGCAGCAGTCTGTGCAGCGTAGGGAGTGGACTTTCTGGAGCCACGGAAGCCCAGGCCGCCAGCGGAAGCCCAGGACAGAGCATTGCCGTTGGTGTCGGTCACGGTGACCATGGTGTTGTTGAAGGAAGAGCTGATATGCACTGCACCCTTCTCAATGTTCTTACGCTCGCGGCGTCTTCTGATAACCTTCTTCTTGGGGTTAGCCATAGTGATACTCCTCCTTTCTTACTTCTTCTTGTTAGCGACGGTACGCTTGGGACCCTTACGGGTACGAGCGTTGGTCTTGGAACGCTGGCCACGGACGGGCAGACCCTTACGATGACGCAGGCCTCTGTAGCAGCCGATCTCGTTCAGGCGCTTAATGTCCATTGCCACGTTGCGGCGCAGGTCGCCTTCGACCATGTAATCACGGCCGATGACTTCACGCAGAGCAGCTTCGTCCTGCTCGGTGAGGTCCTTGACTCTGGTGTCAGGATTGATGCCAGTCTCAGCCAGAATCTTGGTGGCGCTGGTACGTCCGATACCATAAATGTAGGTCAGACCAATCTCAATTCTCTTGTTCTTCGGCAGGTCGATGCCGGCAATTCTTGCCATAGTTTCAGCGCCTCCTTCTTAACCCTGTCTCTGCTTATGCTTGGGGTTTTCGCAAATGACCATAACTTTGCCCTTGCGCTTGATGATCTTGCACTTCTCGCACATGGGCTTAACGGACGGTCTTACTTTCATAACGTTTTACCTCCTGTAAGCCTGTAGCTTTACTTGGTGGACTTGCTTCGCCAGGTGATCCGACCCCGTGTCAGATCATACGGGGAAATCTGGACCGTAACCTTGTCACCCGGCAGGATACGGATGAAATTCATCCTCAGCTTCCCGGAAATATGAGCCAGAATAATGTGGTCGTTTCCGATGTCGACGCGGAACGTGGTGTTGGGCAGGGCCTCAACAACAGTGCCCTCCAGCTCAATCATGTCGCTCTTAGCCAAGCGTCATACCTCCTTGGTATCACTGAACTTATTCCGGAAGACCGCCAAGGCCTTCCTGATTTCACTGTCCAGCACCGGCTCGCCGTCTTTCATGCGGCCGGCAACCGGGTGCGTCCAGAACCCCGCAGAAACAACGTGCTTTCGCCGTTTTTTCTTTGGAGTCTCAATCTTTCTGCTTTTTCCGTCCACCAGCCAGAGAAAGTCGCCTTCTTCCCGGCAAACCAGGAAGAGCTGATCTTTGTCATGACCGGCTGCGGATCGCACGACGTCGCCTTGATGGAACGTCATACCTGCAGGTCCCCCACTTGGGTGAGAATCTCAGGCTCACCCTTCGTAATGAGGATCGAGTTCTCATAGTGGGCAGCCAAGGAGCCATCGGCTGTTCTTACGGTCCAGCCGTCGCGCATGACCTTGACTCTCCAGTCTCCCTGGTTCACCATGGGCTCCACTGCCAAGGTCATGCCGGGAGCAAGCCGGGGACCACGACCGGGGGTTCCATAGTTGGGAACTTCGGGAGATTCGTGCAGCTGGGCACCTACGCCGTGTCCGACAAAATCCCGGACGATGGAGAAGCCGTTGTCTTCTACGTACTTCTGGATCGCATGGGAGATGTCGCCGACCCGGTAACCGAAGCGTGCGAACTTCATACCCTCCCAGAAAGACTGCTCGGTGACAGCAATAAGTCTTGCCGCCTCCTCACTGATCTTTCCGCAGGGGAAGGTCGCTGCGCAGTCACCGTGGAAGCCGTCGATGTAGGCGCCGACGTCTACACTTACGATGTCACCCTCTTTCAGGACCAGATTGCTCGGGATCCCGTGGATGACCTCGTCGTTCACCGAGATGCAGGCGGAGCCGGGGAATCCCCCGTAGCCCAGGAAAGAGGGCTTGGCACCCTGACTCTCGATGAACTTACGAACTGCGGTATCTATTTCAAGAGTGGTCACGCCAGGACGTACCATTTTGCCCGCTAACTCACGAGCCGCCGCGGTAATTTGTCCTGCTCGGCGCATCCCCTCAATATCTCTGGGAGATTTTAATGTAATCATACATTAAAGGCCCAGGACATTCAGAATTGCAGTGGTGGTCTCAGCCACAGTGGGCTGATTTTCTACGTTCTTCAGAATGTTTCTTGCAGCGTAGAAATCCTGCAGAGGGGCAGTTTCCTTGTGGTAAACCGCCAGTCTGTCACGGACAACCTCAGGCTTGTCATCTGCACGTGCTGCCAACTCACCGCCGCAGGAGTCACAAACGCCTTCCACCTTGGGAGGCATGTTTCTCACATGGAAGGGAGCACCGCAGGAAGTACAAACGCGACGGCCATTCATACGGTCAACGATCACTTCGTCCTCGATCTCGATAGCAACAACTGCATCGAAGTTAACGCCTGCCTTCTCCAGAGCTTCTGCCTGGGGAATGGTACGAGGCACACCGTCGAGGATGAAACCGTTGCGGCAGTCTTCGTCTGCCAGTCTCTCGGAAATCACACCAATGATGACTTCATCGGGAACCAGCTTACCTGCATCCATGTACTCCTTGGCCTTCAGGCCGATAGGAGTACCGTTCTTTACGGCAGCACGAAGGATGTTGCCGGTGGAAATGGTGGGGACGCCGAGCTTCTTGTTCAGAATCTCTGCCTGGGTCCCCTTACCTGCGCCCGGAGGGCCTAACAGAATCAGTTTCATGATAAAAATACCCCTTATTCCAAGAAACCTTTGTAGTGCCGCATGAGCATCTGGTTCTCGATCATCTTGACGGTCTCCAGTGCAACACCGCAAACGATGATGACGGAGGTGCCACCAACGGAGATGTTGACGATACCGGTGATGTTCTCGACAATGATGGGCATGATGGCCACAATGCCCAGATAGATTGCGCCGAAGAAGGTCAGACGGTTCAGGACCTTGCCGAGGAACTCAGCAGTGGGTCGACCAGGACGGAAGCCGGGAACGAAGCCGCCGTTCTTCTTCAGATTATTTGCCACCTCAATGGGATTGAACTGGATGGTGGCGTAGAAATAGCTGAAGCCGATGATCAGGATGAAGTAGATCACAGCGTACAGCAGACTGCTGGAATTAAACACAGACAGGAAGGTGTTCCAGCCGCTGCCCTCAACCTGAGAAGAGGGAACGAACATGCCGATGGTCGCAGGGATCATAGCGATGGACTGCGCAAAGATGATGGGCAGAACGCCGCTGAGGTTGACCTTGATGGGGATGTGAGTGGACTGACCACCGTACATCTTCCGGCCCACCACGCGCTTTGCGTACTGAACAGGGATCTTGCGCTCGGCATTGCTGACGAACACAATGAAAACAACCAGGGCCAGCATACCGACGATGAGCAGGACAGCGACCAGAGGATGCATGGCTGCAGAGTTGTAAGCAGCGATGGTCTCTTCGGTCCAGTCGGTCATGTCGGGCTTGCTCAGGTACATCTTGATGCCGGAGACGATGGTAGCGATCATCGCAGGGCCACGGGAAACGATACCAGTGAACAGGATGATGGAGATACCATTGCCGACACCGAACTCCGTAATCTGTTCGCCCAGCCACATCAGGAAGACAGCGCCTGCAGTGAAGGAGACCACGATGACCAGAGCGGGCCAGACACCTTCAGTGGTGACCAGGCCGTAACTCTTGATCAGGCTGTAGTAACCAAAACCCTGCAGCAGGCCGATAGCCACGGTGGAATACCGGGTGATAGCCTGGATCTTCTTCTTGCCCTCTTCACCGCCGTCCTTAGCCAGTCTTTCCAGAGCGGGGATCGCAATGGTCAGCAGCTGGATGATAATGGACGCGTTGATATAGGGCTGGATGGACAGAGCAAACAGAGTCGCATTGGAAAGTGCGGAACCACTCAGGGTGTTGAGCAGTCCGAAGATAGTCCCGGAGTTTGCAGCGATGGTCTGCTGCAGATATTCCGTGTTAATGTAGGGGACCGGGATTGCGGCGCCCAGACGGAAGATCAGCAGAGCAAACACCACAAACAGGAGCTTGCTGCGCAGATCGGGAAGCTTCCATGCGTTACGGATGGTCTTTAACATTAGACCACCTCGGCCTTCCCGCCTGCCTCTTCGATCTTAGCCTTTGCGGACTCAGAGAAAGCGTTAGCCTTGACAGTCAGCTTCTTGGTGATGGAGCCGTTGCCCAGGATCTTCACGCCATACTCGCACTTGGAGAGGATACCCTTCTCCATCAGCTCTTCGACAGTGACGACTGCACCGTCTTCGAACTTTTCCAGAGCGGAAACATTGACAGTCTCCAGAGGCTTAGCAAAGATGTTGTTGAAGCCTCTCTTGGGAAGACGACGTGCCAGAGGCATCTGGCCGCCTTCGAAACCGACGCGGACGCCGCCGCCGGAACGGGACCACTGGCCCTTCTGGCCGCGACCTGCGGTCTTACCATTGCCGGAACCATTGCCGCGGCCCTTACGGAATGCCTTGGGGTTGGAGCCGGGAACGGGAGAAAGTTCATGCAGTTTCATGTTGCGCACCTCCTTACTTTTCCTCGGTGACCTGGATCAGGTAACCGATGCTGGCAATCTTGCCACGGGTGGCAGCATTGTCGGGCTGCACGGTGGTGTCGCCGATCTTGCGCAGGCCCAGGGCCTCTGCGGTGGCCTTATGCTTAGCAATACGGCCGTTCAGGCTCTTGACGAGCTTAATGTTCAGGTTAGCCATTTCTTAAGCCCTCCTTAGCCTACGATTTCTTCCACGCTCTTACCACGGATACGAGCGACGGTCTCGGGGCTACGCAGGGACTTCAGGCCCTCCATGGTAGCGGAGACGACGTTCTGGGGGTTGTTAGAGCGCAGGCACTTGGTACGGATATCCTTGATGCCAGCAGCTTCCAGGACGGCACGAACGGGGCCGCCAGCGATAACGCCGGTACCGGGAGCAGCGGGCTTCATCAGAACGCGGCCAGCACCGAACTCACCGATGACTTCGTGAGGAATGGTGGTGCCGGACATAGCGATGGTGAACATGTTCTTCTTGGCAGCTTCCAGACCCTTGCGGATAGCTTCGGGAACTTCTGCAGCCTTACCCAGGCCGAAACCGACCTTGCCCTTCTCGTCGCCGACGACGACCAGAGCGGAGAACTTCATCACGCGGCCGCCCTTGACGGTCTTGGAGACGCGGTTCAGGGAAACGACTTTTTCGACAAACTCGCTGGGTTCTCTTTCAAATCTAGCCATTATTCGTTTCCTCCTCCCTTAGAATTCCAGGCCGGCAGCGCGTGCGCCTTCTGCCAGAGCCTTCACGCGGCCGTGATACAGGTAACCGCCACGGTCGAAGACGACGGTGTCGATGCCCTTATCCTTTGCGCGCTGAGCAATTGCTTCGCCAACCTTAGCAGCAGCCTCGCAGTTGTTGCCGCGGCCTTCGAAGCCCTTCTCCAGGGAAGATGCAGCGACCAGAGTCACGCCCTTAGTATCATCAATGATCTGAGCGTAGATGTTGGTACCACTGCGGAAAACGTTCAGACGGGGTCTCTCGGATGTGCCGGAGACTTTACCGCGAACGCGCTTATGACGCTTATGACGCTGAGCGTTAGTATCGGGTCTCTTAATCATTTAGGCACACCTCTTTCTTACTTCTTTACGCCGGTCTTGCCTTCCTTGCGGCGGATGACCTCGTCAGTATACTTGATACCCTTGCCCTTGTAGGGTTCCGGGGGTCTCTTGCCTCTGACCTCAGCAGCGAACTGACCGACCTTCTGCTTGTCGGTGCCGTTGATGATGATCTTGTTGGGAGAGGGAACTTCGATGGTGATGCCTTCGGGCTCTTCCATGATGACGGGATGGGAGAAGCCGATGTTCATGTTCAGCTTGTTGCCTTCCTTAGCCACACGGTAGCCGACGCCATTGACGTCCAGTTCCTTCTTGAAGCCCTCGGTGACGCCGACCACCATGTTGCTCAGCAGGGTGCGGGTCAGGCCATGCAGGGAACGGTTTTCTTTCTCATCGTTAGGACGGGTGACAACGATCACGCCGTCTTCGCGGGTCAGGGTCATCTTCTCACTCAGCTTCTGGGTCAGGGTGCCCTTGGGGCCCTTCACGGTGATCAGATTGCCTTCGCCCATGGTCACTTCCACGCCAGCAGGGATGGAGATGGGCATTTTACCGATTCTAGACATAGTAAAACTCTCCTCCTTACCAGATGAATGCCAGGACTTCGCCGCCGACGTGTGCTGCGCGAGCAGCCTTATCGGTCATGACGCCCTTGGAAGTGGACACGATTGCAACACCCAGGCCACGCAGGACGCGGGGCAGCTCGTCAGCACCAGCGTAGACACGCAGGCCGGGCTTGGAGACGCGGCGCAGGCCAGAGATGACCTTTTCCTTGCCGGGGTTGTTGTACTTCAGGGTAACGTGAATAACGCCCTGGTTGCCGTTCTCGATCAGCTGGAAGGACTTGATGTAGCCTTCGTCCAGCAGGATCTGAGCGATAGCCTTCTTCATGTTGGAAGCAGGAATGTCAACGGTGTCATGCTTGGCGTTGTTCGCGTTGCGGATACGAGTCAGCATATCCGCAATGGGATCGGTGATGTGCATAGGTATATACCTCCTATAAGATTACAGACTCTGTCTGTATCAACGGCAAGGTATCGATCCTCACCGGAATCGACCTATTGCCGTTGGCTGGGGAAAAGTGTTTTTTATGGGAAACCCGACCGGATGGCTTCCATCCGGTCAGGCTTAGCCATACAGATTACCAGGAAGCCTTCCGGACGCCGGGGATCTGGCCCTTGTGTGCCAGCTCGCGGAAGCAGATACGGCAGATGCCATAGTCACGCAGGTAAGCGTGGGGACGGCCGCAGATCTTGCAACGGTTGTAACGGCGGGTGGAAAACTTAGGCTCAGCCTGCTGCTTGAGCTTCATGGATAACTTAGCCATTTCTCGTTCTCCTCCTAATTACTTCGCAAAGGGAGCGCCAACCAGGGTCAGCAGCTCTCTGGCTTCTTCGTCGGACTGTGCGGTGGTGCAGATGACGATGTCCATACCGCGGATCTTGTCGATCTTGTCGTACTCGATCTCGGGGAAGATCAGCTGCTCCTTCACGCCCAGAGCATAGTTGCCGCGGCCGTCGAAAGCGTTGGCGTTGATGCCGCGGAAGTCACGGACACGGGGCAGAGCCACGTTGAACAGACGATCCATGAACTCCCACATCTTGTCGTGGCGCAGGGTGACCTTAGCGCCGATGGGCATACCCTCACGCAGCTTGAAGTTAGCAACGGACTTCTTAGCCTTGGTGACGATAGCCTTCTGGCCGGTGATCAGGCCCAGGTCGCGGACGACGTTGTCCAGGACCTTGGGGTTCTCACGAGCCTCGCTGCAGCCCACGTTGATGACGATCTTCTCGATACGGGGGATCTGCATAGTGCTCTTGTAGTTGAACTTCTGCATGAGAGCAGGAGCAACTTCTTCGTTATACTTAGTCTTCAGGTTAGGCATAGTATTCAACTCCTCCTCTCTTAGATTTCAGCGCCGCACTTCTTGCAGACGCGGACCTTCTTGCCGTCCACGATCTTGCTTGCGGGGCGGGTAGCCTTGTCGCACTTGGGGCAGACGCGCATAACCTTGCATGCGTACAGGGGGGCTTCCTTCTTGATGATGCCGCCCTCTTCACCCTGCTTGCGGGGGCGAGTGTGGCGGGACACCATGTTGATGCCTTCGACGACGACCTTGCCGTCCTTGGGCATCACAGCAATGACCTTGCCGCGCTGGCCCTTGTCCTTGCCGGTGATAACGACGACCTGGTCGTCCTTCTTAATGCTCATTTTGTTCATCATCTTCGTATCCTCCCTTACAGAACTTCGGGAGCCAGGGACAGGATCTTCATGTAGTCCTTGTCGCGCAGCTCACGTGCCACAGGGCCAAAGATACGGGTGCCTCTGGGGTTCTTGTCTTCCTTGATGATGACAGCTGCGTTGTCGTCGAAACGGACATAGGAGCCGTCAGCGCGGCGCACACCCTTAGCGGTGCGGACCACAACTGCGCGAACAACGTCGCCCTTCTTAACGGTGCCGCCGGGAGCTGCCTTACGGACAGATGCGACGATCACGTCACCGATGCTGGCGTACTTACGGGAAGAACCGCCCAGCACACGGATGGTCTTAATTTCCTTGGCGCCGGTATTGTCAGCAACCTTCAGATAAGTTTCCTGCTGGATCATTTACGGCACCTCCTTACTTCGCCTTCTCGATGATCTCGACCACGCGCCATCTCTTGTCCTTGGACAGGGGACGGGTCTCCATGACCTTGACGCGGTCGCCAACACCACAGGTGTTGTTCTCGTCATGAGCCTTCAGCTTGTAGGTTCTCTTGACGATCTTCTTGTACAGGGGATGTGCCACACGGTCGGCAATGGCAACAACCACGGTCTTATCCATCTTATCCGAGACCACCAGGCCGACTCTGGTCTTACGGGAAGAAGTTCTGTTTTCAGTCATGATTCAGTTCCTCCTTACTGGCCAGCGATCTGCTGCTCACGAATAATGGTCTTGACTCTGGCAATGTCACGCTTCACTTCGGTGATGCGGACAGGGTTTTCCAGCTGATTGGTGGCATGCTGGAGACGGAGCTGGAACAGATCCTTTTTCAGCTCAACCAGCTTCTTTTCCAGATCAGCGGAAGACATCTTGCGTACTTCGTTTGCCTTCATCATGCTTCACCACCATTCTCGCCCTCAGCGGCAGTTTCTTCTTTAATCACGAACTTAGTCTTGACGGGCAGCTTGTGGCTTGCCAGACGCATAGCCTCACGGGCAACCTCTTCGGAGACACCGGCGATCTCGAACATGATACGGCCGGGCTTGACCACTGCAACCCAGTACTCGGGGGAACCCTTACCGGAACCCATTCGGGTCTCAGCGGGCTTCTCGGTGATGGGCTTGTCGGGGAAGATCTTGATCCAGACCTTACCACCACGCTTGGTGTAACGGGTCATTGCGATACGAGCAGCCTCGATCTGGCGGCTGGTGATCCATGCGGGCTCCAGAGCCTGCAGACCAAACTGACCGTAGGTCACGGTGTTGCCGCGGGTAGCCTTGCCCTTCAGGCGGCCACGGTGAACGCGGCGATATTTAACTCTCTTAGGCAGCAGCATTAGGCGTTGCCTCCTTCCTTGGCACCGGCTGCGGGCCGGGGACCACGGTTGTTGTTATAACCACCCTGACGGTTGCCGTAGCCGGGCTTGCGGTCACGGTTGAAGCCGCCTTCACGACGGTCGCCGCGGCGGCGAGGACGGTCGGAGCGCTCCTTGAAGTTCTTGGTGTCCAGGGTACGGGGGGTGGTGCGCAGGGTCTGGCTCAGGACCTCGCCCTTGTAGATCCAAACCTTGATGCCGATACGACCGTAGGTGGTTGCTGCCTCAGCGAAACCGTAGTCGATGTCAGCGCGGATGGTCTGCAGGGGGATGGTGCCGTCGTGATAGCACTCGGAACGAGCGATCTCGGCGCCGCCCAGACGGCCGGAGCACATGATCTTGATGCCGCGTGCGCCCATGCGCATTGCACGACCCATGCAGTTCTTCATTGCACGGCGGAAAGCGATACGCTTCTCCAGCTGCTGAGCGATGTTCTCAGCGACCAGCTGTGCATCGATGTCGGGGGTCTTGACCTCGACGATGTTCAGAGCGACGGGCTTGCCCAGCTTCTTTTCCAGCTCCAGGCGCAGGCGCTCGATCTCAGTGCCGCCCTTGCCGATAACGACGCCGGGACGTGCACAGTGCAGGTAGATCTTGACCTTAGCGTTGTCGCGCTCGATCTCGATCTTGGGGATGCCTGCGGAGTACAGGGTCTTCTTCAGATACTTACGCAGGTTGTAGTCTTCGACGACCAGGTCGCCCACCTTCTCGTTGCGAGCATACCAGCGGGAGTCCCAGTCCTTGATGACACCCACGCGAAGACCGTGGGGATTAATTTTCTGTCCCATGTTCTGACTCCTCCCTTATGCCTTCTCAGCCACGCTGATGGTGACGTGAGAGGTTCTCTTGTTGATGCGATAAGCACGGCCCTGTGCGCGGGGCATGATGCGCTTCAGGATGGGGCCGGGAGTTGCAAAGACCTCTGCAACATACAGCTTCTCGGGGTCCATGCCGTGGTTGTTCTCGGCATTGGCTGCTGCGCTGTTCATCAGCTTCAGCAGGGGCTCGGAAGCAGCCTTGGGAGTGGTCATCAGGATTGCGGTTGCCTGGGGCAGGCTCTTGCCGCGAATCAGATCTGCAACGATCTTCACCTTACGGGGAGAGATGCGAATATACTTTGCATGAGCTTTTGCTACCATTTTCTCTCTCCTCCTTACTTACCAGTCTTGCTGCCGGCGTGACCGCGGAAGGTACGGGTGGGAGCAAACTCACCCAGCTTGTGGCCGACCATGTCTTCGGTGACATAGACGGGCACGTGCTTGCGGCCATCGTGGACGGCGATGGTGTGGCCGACGAAAGCGGGGAAGATGGTGGAGGCTCTGCTCCAGGTCTTCAGCACCTTCTTATCGCCGGACTCGTTCATTTCCTTAACCCGCTTCAGGAGCTCGGGGGCGCAAAACGGGCCTTTCTTGATGCTTCTGCTCATTGTTTTACTGCCTCCTTACTTCGCATTGCGGCGCTTGACAATAAACTTGTCAGTGCGGTTCTTGGTCTTACGGGTCTTGTAACCCAGAGCAGGCTTGCCCCAAGGAGTGACAGGACCGGGACGGCCAATGGGGGACTTACCCTCACCACCACCGTGGGGATGGTCGTTGGGGTTCATGACGGAGCCACGGACGGTGGGTCTCCAGCCCATGTGACGCTTACGGCCAGCCTTACCGATGGAGATGTTCTCGTGCTCGACGTTGCCGACCTGACCAATGGTTGCCTTGCAATCCAGACGGATGATGCGGACCTCGCCGGAGGGCATACGGATCTGAGCAACGCCATTCTCCTTAGCCATCAGCTGTGCGAAGGTGCCTGCGGAACGGACCAGCTGGCCGCCCTTGCCGGGGTACATCTCGATGTTGTGGATGATGGTACCGGTGGGGATGTTAGCCAGGGGCAGGCAGTTACCGGGCTTGATGTCAGCGCCGGTGGAGGAGATGACCTGGTCGCCAGCCTTCAGGCCAACGGGAGCCAGGATGTATCTCTTCTCGCCATCCTCGTACTGCAGCAGTGCGATGTAGGCGGAACGGTTGGGGTCATACTCCAGGCGCAGGACAGTTGCGGACATGTCCAGCTTGTTGCGCTTGAAGTCGATGATACGATACTTACGCTTGTTGCCGCCGCCGCGATGACGGACGGTGATGCGGCCGTAGCTGTTGCGGCCTGCGTGCTTCTTCAGGGTCTCAGTCAGGCTGCGCTCGGGCTTTGCCTTCTTGTCGATGCCCTCGAAGCCAGACACGGTCATATGACGGCGCGCAGGAGTTACGGGCTTAAAGCTCTTAGTTGCCATTTTCCTTTAACCTCCTTATGCCATGCCTTCGAAGAACTCGATGGTCTTGGAATCAGCAGTCAGGGTGACGACTGCCTTCTTCCAGCTTGCCTGACGGCCAGCGGGGAAACGACCGGTGCGCTTCATCTTACCGGTAACGTTCAGGGTGTTGACCTTGGAGACCTTAACGCCGAAGATCTCTTCAACAGCCTTTGCAATGTCGATCTTGGTAGCGGACTTAGCGACCTCGAAGACGTACTTCTTCATCTCGGTGTCAGCCATGGACTGCTCGGTGATCACAGGGCGTCTGATGATGTCGTATGCGGTCTTCATGCGAACACCTCCTCAATGATAGCCAGTGCCTTCTGGTCGATGACCAGCTTCTCAGCGTTGACGATGTCGTAAACGCTCAGGATCTTGGCGGTGGTAGTGGAGACGCCGGGGATGTTGCGAGCGGACTTGTAAACATTCTCGTTGACCTCGGGGGTAACGAAGATGGTCTTGCCAGCATTCACAGCGTCCAGGAAGCTCACGATGCTCTTGGTCTTGATAGCATCCAGAGCCAGGTTGTCAACGACCAGCAGGTTGCCGGAAGCAGCCTTGTCGGACAGGACGGACTTCAGTGCCAGTCTCTTCAGCTTGCGGTTCAGACGATAGCTGTAATCGCGGGGCTTGGGAGCGAACACGATACCGCCGTGGGTCCACTGGGGAGCACGGGTGCTGCCCTGACGAGCGTGGCCAGTGCCCTTCTGTCTCCAGGGCTTCTTGCCGCCGCCGGAAACCTCAGCGCGGGTCAGAGCGGACTGAGTGCCCTGACGGCAGTTTGCCAGGTGGTTGACCACGACTGCGTGCACAGCGGGCTCATTGGGCTCTACGCCGAAAACGCCAGCGGAGAGTTCCACTTCGCCGATCTGCTGACCGGCCATGTTGTACATATTAGCTTTAGGCATTTCTCAAACTCTCCTTTCTTTAGCGGTTTCTTGCAGATGCCTTCTGGGGGTTGGCACGTGCGGAAGCCTTCTGCGGGTTGGAGCTGATGCCTGCATCGCCCTTCTTCTCGCGGATGGTCTTAGCGGTGGACTTCAGGTAGACGATGCCGCCCTTGGGGCCGGGGATGGCGCCGCAGACTGCGATCAGGTTGAACTCGGGATCAACGGAAACGACGTCCAGGTTCATGACGGTAACCTGCTCGTTACCCATCTGGCCAGCGCCGATCTTACCCTTGAAGATACGAGAGGGATCGGTACCGGAACCCATGGAACCTGCATGACGGTGGACGGGGCCGCCACCGTGAGTCATACGACCACGGCCTGCGTTCCAGCGCTTGATAACGCCCTGGAAGCCCTTACCCTTGCTGATGCCGGTCACGTCGATGTGATCGCCCTTAGCAAAAACGTCTGCCTTGATTTCGTCACCCACGTTCATCTCAGCGGCCTTGTCGAGCTTGAACTCCTTCAGGACCTTCTTCATGGGAACTTCTGCCTTCTTCAGGTGACCCTGTTCAGGCTTGGTCAGCTTCTTCTCTTCCACGTCCTGGAAGCCCAGCTGCACGGCGTTGTAGCCGTCCTTCTCCTCGGTCTTCTTCTGAACCACGACGCAGGGACCTGCCTCGATAACAGTGACCGGGATGACCTTACCGGCTTCGTCGAAGATCTGGGACATACCGATCTTTCTGCCGATGATGGCCTTTTCCATGTTGGTTTTCCTCCTTAATAGGTTATTGGTTGGCAAACTTGACCATTGGACTGTCATTGGTTTGTCAACATGACCCGCCTGTCTCTATAATGCGACAGGCAGCGGGTACACTTAGTTGGGTTGGCTGTCTGGTTCGTTCAGCTCTTACAGCTTGATCTCGATCTCCACACCAGCGGGCAGATCCAGGCTCATCAGCGCTTCCACAGTCTTGGGGGTGGTGTTGGTGATGTCGATCAGGCGCTTGTGAGTGCGACGCTCAAACTGCTCACGGCTGTCCTTGTACTTGTGGACTGCACGCAGGATGGTGACGATCTCCTTCTTGGTGGGCAGGGGGATGGGACCGGAGACGGAAGCGCCGGTGCGCTTTGCGGTCTCAACGATCTTCTCTGCGCTCTGGTCGATAAGCTGATGGTCATAAGCCTTCAGTCTGATACGAATCATTTCATTCTGTGCCATGTTGATGTCTTCCTCCTAAGAAACATACGAAGTGTCATTGTCTTTGCCACGCTCCGTACGGTGGGGAACCCGATACACTTATCCGTGCGTATCACTCCATAAGCATGAAGAAAACCGGCAAAATACGCCGGCTTTTTGGCCTCCTGTCATGGCGATATACGCCATGCAGCAAGTTCCCCAGCCGCCCGATTCACGGACATACTCCACGGAAGTTACCTCCTTTCGGAGCAATCTCCCGTATCATCGCAGACTGCGCTCTTTCACGCGCTCCATAATAATACAACAAAAGGGTCTCTATGTCAACGATTTTTACAACGAAAGTCAACCTAAAAACCCACAAAAAACACCTTGACCAGACCCCTCTCTTGGACATTTTTTATATGACAAGACAAAGGTGTACAGGTAGATGTAGGGTTTTGCCCGCCCTCCCCCGCAAGTTGTTGGGGTCACAGGGCCGCACAAACCCAAGCCACCCCCGATCAGGGTGACTGTTCGTCTCTATTATATATAATGTTGAGCAAAAAGAAAAGGGGTTCTCTTTTACAGTTTGGTTACAAACTGCGTATTTACACAAAAAGCAGCATCCACACAAGGCAGATGCTGCTTTCACAGGTGATTTTATTCGATCCAGCCGCGAGCAGCCCATTCCTGGATCTGCTGGAAGTCATGACCGAAGAGGAGCTGAGCATCCAGTTCCTTCTCCATCTGCTTCACACGCTCCAGATTGTCAAAGAATTCGTCAGTGGTCTTGTTGATGGTGCCTCCGG
The DNA here is from genome assembly GCA_017547425.1 of Ruminiclostridium sp. Classification (GTDB taxonomy): domain Bacteria; phylum Bacillota; class Clostridia; order Oscillospirales; family Oscillospiraceae; genus Evtepia. Next base: position 5,490 of record JAFYPT010000031.1, on the reverse strand, counting down.
GCGGGATCCCCCGGTCATAGCTGTCCCGGGTGTAGATGGTGTCGCTGGTGGTGAGAACGGTGCCGCTCTTTTCGGTCTTCAGGATGAGGCCGATGACACCCGGGGTGTGGGACTTCTGCACAAAGAGGCCAAAGTCCTCGGCCAGCCAGGTGTCCTCGTTGATGGTCTTGAACTGAATGCCCTCCACATCGAAGAGAGAGCGGATATAGGCCCCGCCGTTTCCGGTGGTGACACTGAACCAGGCCTCCTTCAGGTCGGCCTCAGAGACCAGGACATTTTTGATGGCCTTGGTACCCACGAAATCCTTCAGGCCGGCGGCATGGTCAAAGTGCAGATGGGAAATGATGATCTGGTCGATATCGTCGGGAGTCAGCCCCTTGGCGGCCAGAGCCTCCTTTACAGAGATGCACTCCACCACAGGATAGTTATGGATCATGTCCGGGGTGTAGAGTTCCTGGTGCTCGTGGCAGTTGCCGGTATCATAGAGAATGTTGCCCAGGGTGGGATGCTGGATGAGCAGAGCCACCGCCGGAGACTTGATCATCTCCTCCTCATCCTCCCACTGGACCAGGCGAAACTTGGGGAACTCCATTCTTCCCAGGTACAGTACGCTGAGCTTCATGCCCATGTCACATCTCTCCTTTTCTTATATTATATAATGTATAGGAATATCATACCACGTCTCTTCCCTTTTCGCAAGATGCAGTCCCGGACAGCACAACTCCCGGAACGAAAATTCGTCCCAGGAGTTTTCAGACAAAGCAAAAACCTCCCGAACGCTTTCGCGTTCGGGAGGTGGCACGGCAGAAGGGACTCGAACCCCTGACCTACTGGTTCGTAGCCAGTTACTCTATCCAACTGAGCTACTGCCGCATGTCGTGTCGCTCTCGCTGACGACTTCTGAATAATACCACAGGCCTTTTCAAATTGCAAGCCTTTTTTTCAAATTTTTTAAAAAATTTTTTGGGCGGTTCCGGAAAGCCCGGAACCGCCCCGCATGGTATTGTACAGAGACTCAGCAACCGCAGTCGCAGCCACAATTGCTGCCGCAGCCACAGCTGTTCCCACAGCCGCAGGAATTGCCGCCGGTGCAGCAGTTCCCGGTGCCAGTGCCGCCGGTAGAACCACAGCCACAGAAGAGAATGATCAGGATCAGGATGATCCACAGACAACCGTTGCCGCCCCAACCACCATTGTTACACCACATAAATCAGAACCTCCTAACGAGAGTTGGAGACCGCTGAGCGATCTCAGTTCATCTTATGCGGCAGGGGCTGGGATGTGCGTCATCGGAATGGATTCCCCCGGATGGTAAGGACGGGCTTGCAGCAGAGGTCTTCGATGTCGGAAATGGTGGCCGCCGGTATCTTCAGCGCTCCCTCGCAGTCAGCACAGAAGATCTCCACCGAGCTGTAGTTGATCTTCAGCTTCCACTCCCGGCAGCCACAGGTGCAGGAGATGCCGTCCCGCTGGGCGATATCCTTCAGCTCTCCCAAAATTTCCTCCATGACCAGGTCGTTGAGGAAGGTCCCTTCCGCTCCTGCGGCCGCCTCCACCTTGTCTACCGCCTCTTCTAGTCGGGCCAAAGCGGCGAAGACAGGCTCCTCCTCCCCCACATAGCAGCAGTCCATACCGGAGTTGGCACAGGTGAAGGCCAGGGTCTTTTGGTTCAGAAATGCCTGGGTGGAGCAGGACACCGAGTGCTCTTCCTGACAGAAGAGACAAGGCACCGTCAGGCGGACCTGATCCCCCATGAGGGAAACATCAATGGAAGACTTCCCACAGGGACAGGCCAGACGGCTGCCGGCGGCGGCCAGCTGAAAAACCGTCCGCTCCAGGACCACCGACTGGCGGCAGGAGGGACAGACAAAGGCAATGGATCGCTTGGTATCTTGAATCATGAGGAAGTTCCTCCTTGGTTTCGTAGTATTGCATGTATTATACCATAGAAGCTGCCAACAGAACAGAGGGATTTTCCCTTGCCCCGTCCCCTAAAGTTCGTTATACTATATATAAATGAGGTGATCCTATGAAACGACTCATCGCGTCAGACATTCACGGTTCTGCCGCCTATTGCAGAAAACTCCTGCAGCTTTACCACCAGGAGGGGTGCAAGGAACTCATCCTTCTGGGGGACATCGCCTACTCCGGCTCCTACGACGAGGAATATGACTTTGACCCCCGTGCCGTGATCCGTCTTCTGGACCTCCACCACGCATCCATCACCTGTGTAGAGGGCAACTGTGATTACGGCATCGCCAAGCTCCGTCCCCGTTTTCGGACCATTCCCGGCCACACCATTGTAAATTGGGAAGGAACGGATGTCTTTCTCACCCATGGCCATCGGTCTGCCCTGCCCCCCATGGGCGCCGCCCAACTCATGTTCTCTGGCCATACCCACGTCCCCGCCTATCACGACTACGGGGATTTGATCTGCGCCAACCCTGGTTCGGTTTCCCTGCCCAGAGGGGGCTCAGAGCACAGCGTTATGATCTATGAGCCCGGTCTCCTCCGCTGGCTGACCCTGGACGGCGAGGAATACCGCCGGGAAGCCCTCCCCTCTCCTTGACGCAACTTCCATTCTGTGCTACACTTTTCTTGTTCTCCGCCGCCGGGTGGAGATCCATCGCGTATTTTTCTGTGTCGTTAGGCCTTTGAAGACACAGAAAAATACGCGATTTTTACTTTATAAGGAGGAATTTCCCATGGCATGGATCTATCTCTTCATCGCTGGTCTTCTGGAGGTCACCTGGGCCACCTGCCTCAAGCTTTCCGAGGGGCTGACCCGACTGAACTGGTCGGCCGCCACCATCGTCGGCATGATTCTCAGCTTCATCTTTCTCTCCCAGGCCACCAAAACACTCCCTCTGGGCACCGCCTACGGCATCTGGACCGGAATCGGCGCCCTGGGTGCCGTTCTGGTCGGCATTCTCCTGTTCAAAGAGCCCACCAGCGCACCTCGCCTTTTCTTCGCCGCCCTGCTTCTGGCAGGTATCGTGGGCCTGAAGATCACTTCCCCATAAAGAACGGACCTTGACCAAACAGTCAAGGTCCATTTCGTTTAAGCAATAGATTCCTTTTCCCAAGGAAAAGAAACTTCCTCCATCTGCTCCCGGAGCATCCGCAAGACACCCACCAAGGCGGGGATACTCAGCAGGAGAGCGATGGCGTTGTCCGCATACCGCAGAAGCCAAGGGAAGGCATCCCCCAGCCAGGCGCACAGGCCGTAGGCCAGGATCATTCCCCCACAGCTCAGCACATCAATGGCCCAGCAGATGACTTCGCTCCGGACGGCCTCGGAAGAGGACTTTCGGGAAAGTCCCCACAGCAGACCGGTCACCGCCGCCGCCAAGCCGCACAACCAGAGTTCCATCCCCCAGACCTGATGGGGATCGATCACGTGTCCCCCGGTGAGCAGGACCCGGACATTCCCCCAGATCAGACCGGCAAGGAGCACCGCCAGAAGGGCGTTTTTGCTGAGGGTGAACATTCGGCGAACTCGGTCTCTCTTATCATTTTCCTTAAGAAAAACCAAAAGAAAGGTAAACACTGCCAAAAAGGCCGTCTCCCCCAGGTCGTAGAGGCTGTCCGCCCAGACCCCTTGAGAACGGGTGGCCCAGGCGACCATCAGCTCCACGGTCAGGAACAGGATTCCACTGAACAAAGATAGAGTTAACGCTAATTTTTCTAGGAAGGGTTCTTCTTGCTGCCGGTTCATAAAGGCAAGCCTCCTTATTTGGAATTCGCCTTGCCATATGAACCCTTTTCTGCAAACAAAAAAGAGTATGAAGCACCCAGGGTGTCTTCATACTCTTTGTCCTTTGTGCCTGTTGGTTATTGCCTCATCGGCGGCGTCTCCGGGACGCTCTCTCCAAAGATTTGTCCGATTTCCTTCCTTTTACCTGCTCAGTTTCCACGGTGGGTAAGACGGAACCCAGCCGTATTGCTTCTTCGGTGCCTTTCGGTCTCTCGGGAAATCATCAACCATATCATATTGCCCTTAGGATACCACACCCCAACCAGACCCGTCAATGGGCCAAATCCACAACACCGGACCCGTTTTTCTCCAGTTTCAGTTGCTTCTGCCGCAGGGCGGTGGCCAAAGAGAATCGCTTTTCCTCCCCGCTGTCGAACAAAATGGTCGCCACATCCCCTAGCTTATTGACGATTTTTCCTGAACCAAACTGCCCATGGACCACCCGGACACCGGGAATATAAGGAGCCGCATCGATGACCGCCTCCACCTTGTAGGCCGGCTTGGGCAGGGGTTTGGATTCCTTTCGGACAGGAACCGGTTTCTTCGGGAAGAGCTTGGCAGAAAAGGCCGAGGTGAGACCCACCTTCTTGAACCGGAAGACACTCAGTTCCTCCTTGGCACGGGTCATGCCCACGTAGAAGAGCCGCCGCTCCTCCTCATAGGCCTCCACATCTTCCTGGGGCGAGCTGTCGGTGGGCGAATCTACGCTGGGCAGGATTCCATCGGCCACGTCTACAAGGATGACCCGCTGATACTCCAGGCCCTTACTGGAATGGATGGTGGACAGGATAAAGTTGCTGTCCCGGTCGGTGGCCCCCTCCTGGACCAAGACCTGAAGGTCATGCAAGCGACGGACCAGGCCATCCAGATTAGGCTCCTGCTTGCCCAGGGCTTCCAGAATATCCAGCTTCCCCAGGTCGCCCCCTCGCTCCTCCAGGTACTCTCCATAGCCCATGAAGTGGCGGATGCGGTAGATGGCCTTGTCTGCCCCCTCGTCCAGCATGTGAGCAAAATGGGTGGACAGGGATTTGCACTGCATCTGGGTCCATTGGGACAGACCGTGCAGTTCCGCCAGTTGAGGCAGCAGCTCGCCCCCTTCCCGGATGACGGTCTCCGCCGCCGCCTTGGTGATGCCCGCATGGAGTTTGTAATAGATGCGGGCGAAAACCTCTCCATCCGTTGGGTCGTGGGCGAAGGCTACCATGTCCAGCACATCCCGCACCACCCGATGGGAGAAGAAGCTTCCCTCCACCTGACGGCATCGGTAGCCGATGCCCTGGCGGTCCAGCAGGTCCAGAACGGGCAAGGCGCTGTCGTTGTTCCGGTAGAGGACAGCCGTCTCCCGGTCACAGTGGGCGGCCAGCCGAGCCAGGTACTTGTACTGGTCCGCTCGGTCATAGGCCCACAGTTCCCGGATGGCGGGCCCCTCCCCGTGGGAGGCCGTCATATTTTTCTCCCGCCGGTTTCCGTTCTGACGGATGAACTTCCCGGCCGCTTCCACAATGGTGGAGGTGGAGCGGTAGTTTTTCTCCATGAGCAGGACCTTCGCCCCGGGATAGACCCGCTCGAAGGCCATAAGGGCGGCAGGATAGGCCGCCCGGAAGCCGTAGATGCTCTGGTCCTCGTCCCCCACCATGAACAGGTTGGGCCGTTCCCCTGCCAGCAGGCGGATGATGGTGTGCTGGATCTTGGAGGTATCCTGGGCCTCATCCACGCAGAGATAGGGGTAACGT
>JAFYPT010000030.1 GCA_017547425.1 Ruminiclostridium sp. | reverse complement strand
TGAGGAAAAGGCTCTTTCTTTTTATCCGTTTCTGGGGGTTCGGCAGAAGGCGGCGGCCACCACCTGGCTGGCTCCTGCCTTGCGGAGGGTCCGGGCGGCCTCCTCCAGGGTGGCGCCGGTGGTGCGGATGTCGTCGATGATGAGTACCCGCTGACCTTTTACCAGACTAGGATCGGGGACGGCATAGACCCCGGCCACATTCTTGTCCCGCTTCCGTCCGTCAGCCAGGGAGGACTGGGCGGGAGTATCTTTGGTCTTCTTCAGTAAGGAAACGGCCTGGGTGCCCAGGGCTTTGGCGGTCTCTTCCACCAGTAGCTGGGCCTGGTCGTAGCCACGCTTTTTCAGGGTTCCTTCCGACACGGGGACCCAGGTGATGCAGTCGTAAGCTCCGGGGAGGAAGAAGCGGATCTGCTTGGCCAGCACCGGGCCGTAGGCCTTGGCGTGGTCCGGGTGGTTTTGGAACTTGAAGCGGCTGACCTCGGTCCGCAGGGGCTCCCGGTACCAGGCGGCACAGACGCACCGGCTGTATTCTGTCCCCAGCACCACCGCCTGGACGGGGGTCAGCCAGAAGTCGGCCTTCTCGCATTTGCGGCAGGGGTCCAGGCTGGACTTGTCCAGCAGGCTCCCGCAGAATTTGCACCGGGGCGGGAAAAGGATGTCTAAAATGGAATCCCAGATGGCCATGGTCTCACCCCTTCGCCAGTCTGGCCCGCAGGCCGCTGTACCGCCGCTGCTGGCGGTCGTTGGCCGCCATCCGGGCCACCACCTGGTCATCGCCCACCAGGATGAGCAGTTCCTTGGCCCGGGTCATGGCGGTGTACAGGACCCCTCGGGTCAGGAGCATGGGGGCGGCATCCACCATGGAGAGGATGACTGCCCGGTACTCGCTGCCCTGGGCCTTGTGGACGGTGATGGCGTAGGCCGGCTCCAGCTGGCTCACCATGTCGGGGGTGTAGTCCGCCCGGTGGCCGTCGAAGTTCACGGTGAGAATGCCGCTGTGGGGGTCGATGGATTCCACCTGGCCGATGTCACCGTTGAAGATGCCCATGCCAACCCCGTCTCCGTCGGCCTCCTCCCAGAGAACGTCGTAGTTGTTCTTCACCTGCATGACCCGGTCCCCCACCCGGTACAGGGCGGGGCCGTAGGCCTTTTCGGTCTTTCCCTGGGCCGGGGGATTCACGGCGGCCTGGAGGGCCCGGTTCAGGGAGTTGGTCCCCGCCGTCCCCTTTCGGGTGGGGGAGAGGACCTGAATCTGGTCCGGAGAGATGCCCATGTTTTTGGGCAGGCGGGTCCGGCAGAGCTCCACGATGGTTTCCACGGCGGATTCGGGATTGAGCCGCCGCAGGAAGAAGAAGTCTCCGGCGGGGTCATTTACCAGCACGGGGCAGTCCCCCTGGTCCACCGCCCGTGCCCCCCGGATGATAGCCGAGGCAGCGGCCTGCCGGAAAATTTCCGTCAGCCGCAGGGTGGGCAGCCGCTGAGAGCGGAGCAGGTCGGACAACAGGTTGCCCGGACCGACGGAGGGGAGCTGATGGGGGTCCCCCACCAGGACCAGGCGGCAGCCCCCGGGGAGAGCGGCCAACAGGGCCTGCATGAGGACGATATCCACCATGGAGGCCTCGTCCAGAATGACCGCATCGGTGTCCAGGGGGTCCTGTTCGTTGTGGGCGAAGGACAGACCGCCGCTGGCAGAGTCGTACCGGGTTTCCAACAGGCGGTGGATGGTGGAGGCTTCCGCCCCGCAGGTCTCGGACAGCCGCTTGGCGGCTCGACCCGTGGGGGCGGTAAGGGAAGTGCGGAGATGTAAGTGGTCAAACAGGGCCAGAATGCCCCGCAGGGAGGTGGTCTTACCGGTGCCGGGGCCGCCGGTGAGGAGCATCACCTGCTGGCGGGCAGCGGTTTTGACCGCTTCCACCTGTAGGGGGGCGTAGGTGATGCCCTGTTCCCGCTGGATGCGTTCAATGAGCCGGTCCAGGTCCTCGGGGGGGCAGAGTTCCGCCCCCTCCATGGCCAGAAGCTGGTTGGCTACGTAGGTCTCGCAGTCGTGGAGTTTGCTGAGATAGCAGGCGTCCTGCCCGGCGATGTCCTCTCGGATGATCTTGTGCCGGTCCAGAAGGCTGTCCAGGATGGGTTCCAAGTCCTCTTCGGGACTGCCCAAGAGCTTGGCGGCGGCAGGAAGGAGCTTGCCATAGGGTAGGAAAACGTGGCCGTTGTCCAGGTTATGGGCCAGAGTGTAGAGAAGGCCTGCTTCCAAACGCAGGGGGTCCCCCGGTTCGATGCCCACCGACAGGGCCAGCTTGTCCGCCGTGGGGAAGGGGACGAAGAGGGGTTCGTCCACCAGCAGATAGGGATCTGCCTTGACGACCGTCAGGGCCATGTCCCCGTACCGGCGGTATAGGGGCATGCCGATTTGGAGGGGTAGGTCGTGGGCGGATAAAAAGTCCAGCAACCGCCGCATGGCCAACTGCATGCACAGGGACTGGCGGATGGTCTCGGCCCGCTTGGGAGAGATGCCCTTGATCTTGGTGAGTTCCTGGGGGTTCTCCTCGATGACGGTGAGGACATCTTCGCCAAAGGCATCCACCAGACGGCGGGCGGTGGCAAGGCCTACCCCCTTGATGGCCCCGGAGGCCAGGTATTCCAGCACGGCCTTTTCCCCCACGGGCATCCGCCGCTCCACTACCTCGGCCTGGAGCTGTTCGCCGTAGGTGCTGTGCCGTTTCCACTGGCCGTGGACGGCCAGACCTTCCCCGGGGCTGATGCCGGGCATGGTGCCCACCACGGTGATCTCGTCCCCGTCAGGGGTGTCCAGGCGCAGGATGGTATAGCCGTTCTCCTCGTTGCGGTAAATCACCGCGGAGACGGTTCCTTCCAGGAATATCAGTTCAGAGGGTGCAGCAGTCATGGCGGTCCTTCCTTATTTCAGAAGCTTTTTCAAATACCGGCCCGTGTAGGAGGCCTCACACTGGGCCACTTCCTCAGGGGTACCAGTGCAGTTCCCCACGAAGCAGGCTTCGCGGGGGACCCCGGATTGTACTCTATCAGGGCGAAGTGAATCCGCCCTGGTTCAAGGTTTTGCCTGCGGCAAAACGCTTGGAATCGTCTGCACTGGCTCAGGGAGTGAGCAGTTTCTTCAAATACCGGCCGGTGTAAGATGCCTCGCACTGAGCCACTTCCTCAGGGGTACCAGTGCAGACGATGTGTCCGCCTCCGGCGCCGCCTTCGGGGCCCAGGTCGATGACGTGGTCGGCGGACTTGATCACATCCAGGTTGTGCTCGATGACCACCACGGTGTTGCCTCCTTCCACCAGACGATCCAGGACCTGCAGGAGGTTCTGAACGTCGTAGCTGTGCAGGCCGGTGGTGGGCTCGTCCAGAATATAGATGGTCTTGCCGGTGGACCGGCGGGCCAGCTCCGTGGCCAGCTTCACTCGCTGGGCCTCGCCGCCGGAGAGAGTGGTGGAGGGCTGACCGATCTTGATGTAGCCCAGGCCCACCGAGGAGAGGGTCTCCAGTTTGCGATGGAGCTTGGGCAGGTTCTGGAAGAACTCCAGACCCTCGTCCACGGTCATATCCAGTACCTCGTGGATGTTCTTGCCCTTATACTTCACTTCCAGGGTTTCCCGGTTGTACCGCTTGCCCTTGCAGACCTCGCAGGGGACGTAGATATCCGGCAGGAAGTGCATTTCGATCTTCAAAAGGCCGTCGCCGGAGCAGGACTCGCAGCGGCCGCCCTTCACGTTGAAGGAGAAGCGGCCGGGGCCGTAGCCCCGGGACTTGGCATCGGGGGTGGAAGCGAACAGCTCCCGAATGTCGTTGAACAGCCCCGTGTAGGTGGCGGGGTTGGACCGGGGGGTCCGGCCGATGGGGGACTGGTCGATGGCGATGACCTTGTCCAGGAATTCTTCCCCTTCCAGAGCGGTGTGCTTGCCCGAGCGGAGCTTCATCCGGTTCAGGTCAGCGCCCAGGCGCTTGAAGAGGATCTCGTTCACCAGAGAGGACTTGCCGGAGCCGGACACACCGGTGACGCAGGTGAAGGTGCCAAGGGGGAAGGTCACGTCAATGTCCGCCAGGTTGTTTTCAGAAGCCCCTCGGACCACCAGACTGCGGCCATTGCCAAGGCGACGGGTCTTGGGGACGGGAATGGCCCGGGCGCCGGAGAGATACTGACCGGTGAGGGAGTTGGCTTCGGCCATCACATCCTCCACGGTGCCGGCGGCCACCACTTCGCCGCCGTGAACGCCCGCCTTGGGGCCGATGTCGATGAGGTAGTCGGCAGCACGCATGGTGTCCTCATCGTGTTCCACTACGATGAGGGTGTTGCCCAGGTCCCGCAGGTGCTTCAGGGTCTCCAGAAGCATATCGTTGTCCCGCTGGTGGAGACCGATGGAGGGCTCGTCCAGGATATACAGCACCCCCATGAGGGAGGAGCCGATCTGGGTGGCCAGACGGATGCGCTGGCTCTCGCCGCCGGAGAGGGTTCCGGCCTGACGGTTCAGGGTCAGGTAGGACAGACCCACGCTCTGGAGGAAGCCCAGGCGGGACTTGACCTCCTTCAAGATCTGGCGGGCGATCTGGGCCTGGGTCTCGGTGAGGACCAGGCCGTCCACAAAGGACAGAGCATCGTTCACTGGCTGATGGCAGAATTCGTCGATGTTCAGGCCGCCTACGGTGACGGCCAGAGCCTCCTTTTTCAGGCGGCGTCCCCCGCAGGTGGGGCAGGGGCACTGGCTCATGCACTCTTCCAGCTCCTTCCGGGAGGCCTCCGACTGGGTCTCGGTGAAGCGGCGCTCCACGTTGTTCAGGATGCCCTCGTAGGCCTGTTGGAAGGTGCCCCGGCCATCGGCCCGATCGTAGGAGAGTTCCAGTTTTTCTCCTTTGGTGCCGTGGAGGATCACATCCTGGGCTTCGGGGGACAGGTCCCGGAAGGGGGTGGTGAGCTTGAATCCGTACTTCTTGGCCAGGGCCTCAAAGTACATCCGGGAGATGGAATCTTCTTTTACATTGTGCCAGCCGGAGACGGCGATGGCGCCGTCCAGAATGGACAGGGCGGGGTTGGGGATGACCAGCTGGGGGTCGGCCTTCATCTGGCTGCCCAGACCGGTGCAGGTGGGGCAGGCCCCGAAGGGGGAGTTGAAGGAGAACATGCGAGGGGCCAGCTCCTCGATGGAGATGCCGCAGTCCTCGCAGGCGTAGTTCTGGGAGAAGGACAGGTCCTGCTCCTCCTTGACCAGATTGATGAGGACCAGACCACCGGTGAGGGAGGTTGCCGTTTCCACGGAGTCGGTGAGACGGCGGGTGATATCCGGGCGGATGACCAGGCGGTCCACGGTGATCTCGATGTCGTGCTTCTTGTTCTTCTCCAGAGTAATCTCTTCGGAGAGTTCATAGGGGAGTCCGTCGATGCGGCAGCGGACGTAGCCCGACTTCCGGGCGCTCTCCAGGACTTTGGCGTGTTCGCCTTTCTTGCCACGGATCACAGGGGCCATCACCTGGATGCGGGTCCCCTCAGGGAGGGTCATGATCTGGTCGATGATCTGGTCGATGGACTGCTGACGGATCTCCTTGCCGCACTTGGGGCAGTGGGGAGTACCGATCCGAGCCCAGAGGAGACGGAGGTAGTCGTAGATCTCCGTGACCGTGCCCACGGTGGAACGGGGGTTCTTGCTGGTGGTCTTCTGGTCGATGGAAATGGCCGGGGAGAGGCCGTCGATGTAGTCCACATCGGGCTTCTCCATCTGGCCCAAAAACATCCGGGCGTAGGAGGACAGAGACTCCACATACCGCCGCTGACCTTCGGCATAGATGGTGTCGAAGGCCAGGGAGGACTTGCCCGAGCCGGACAGACCGGTGATGACCACCAGCTTGTCCCGGGGGATGGAAATGTCGATATTTTTTAAATTATGGGCGCGCGCGCCCTTGACGTAGATGTGGGAATGCATAGAGTCTCCTGACTTTTGGGATGGGGCTAAATGTAAGTCGCTGCCTGCGGGGGCAGTATACGGGGGTGTTTGAAGCCTATGGGTCAGGGTCCCCATCCCAAAAGTGGGGGAGGGCGGCCCGACCCGCGCCCGGTCAAGCCGGGCACTCTCGTGCCGAGAAGAGTTTTTTGCCCGGCGCATGTCCGTGCAAAAAACGGATCGTATTTCATTTCGCCATCTGCGGATGGCGAAACTCTGCGAGGCATCAGGTTACAACCAGATCTGCTATTTCTCCGCCGATCAGACCTATGAGGTCGTCTGGTTTGACCTCCACCTGGTGACCAACCTTTCCGGCGGAGCACACCATGGTGTCCACCAGGATGACCTCTTCGGCAAAGTAGGTGGGGAAGGACTTGCTCATGCCCACCGGAGAACACCCGCCGTGGACATAGCCCGTGAGGGGGAGAAGCTTTTTCTGGGGGAGCATGGCGATGGACTTGACCCCGGCGGCCCGGGCGGCCTTTTTCAGGTCCAGGGACTCTGCCACGGGAATGACGAAGACGAAGTGTTCCCCCTTGGGGCCCTCGGCCACCAGGGTCTTGAAGACCTGGTCCGGGTCCTTGCCCAGAAGTTTGGCGGCAGTGACTCCGTCGGGGACCTCGCCCTTGGGCAGGTCGATCTCGTAGTGGGTGCAGGGGATGCCGGCTGCTTCCAGCAGGCGGATCACGTTGGTTTTTTCTTCTTTGGGCTTTGCCATGGGGATCACCTCAGGATGTAGACGGAAATCAGGATACAGGCCAGACCCAGGATGACCCAAAGGGTCATGGGCTCGCCAAAGGCCAAGATGCCCACGATGGAGGCTGCCACAGGCTCCACGCTGGCCAGGATGGAGGCCTTGCCCCCGTCTCCCAGGCCGTTGAGGCCCTTGGTGTAGAGCATATAGGGCAGGACGGTGGCGAAGAGCATCAGGCCCAGGGACAGGAAGATGCCCCGGCCGGAGGAGGTGACCATGGCCAGCTCCTGGGCATCGAAGAAGAAGAGGGAGCCCACACCGGCCATGAGGAAGGAGTAGAAGGTGACGGTGAGGGGCTTGTAGTGCTGCAGGGCAAAGTGGCCGAAAATGGTGTACAGGGAGTAGACGAAAGCGCTGCCCAGGCCGTAGAACAGACCCTTGGGGGAGATGCTCAGACCGCCGGTCCAGATACCGCTGACAAAGGTGCAGCCCAGGAAGGCGATGAGGAGGGCGGCCAGCTTCTGCTTGGTGATCTTGTCCTTGAAGATGAGGGCCGACAGGATGACCACGAAGGCAGGGGCGGTGTAGAGCAGGATGGCGGCCACCGCCAGGGAGTTGGTCTGCTGGCTCTGGAAGTAGAGGAGGGTCATCATCATGACGCTGCCGACACCTGTGCCAATAAAGTAGGGGATGTGGCGGAGTTTCACCGGGAAGATACTGCGGTCGATGACCAGGAAGATGAGGCCCATGAGGATGCAGGCGCCCATGTTGCGGATGATCATGACAGAGGTGGCCCCCAGGCCCAGGGCGGCGATGCCTCGGGTGAAGATTCCCATGCAGCCCCACAAGGTACCGGCGGCCATGATGGAACCCATGGCCAGATAGTTCGTCTTTTTGGTGTTGGTTTGGGTGACAGGTTCGTTCATGAAAAGCACCTTCTCTGTAATGTCAGTCTTTGGCTTCTTTCCCTCGAAGCTCGATAATTTGGTCTCGCAGGATGGCGGCGTATTCGAATTCCAGGCGGCGGCTGGCCTCCTTCATCTCCTTTTCCAGCTTGGCGATGAGGTCGGC
>JAFYPT010000029.1 GCA_017547425.1 Ruminiclostridium sp. | reverse complement strand
GCCAAACTGTCGGACTGCCCCCGGGATATCCTTCCCCAGATCGCCTTTGCAGGCCGGTCCAACGTGGGCAAGTCCTCCATCATCAACCGGCTTCTGAACCGGAAGAACTTTGCCCGTGTGGGTTCCGCCCCCGGCAAGACCACCCACATCAACTACTTCCTCATCGACAAGAAGGTCTATTTCATTGACCTCCCTGGCTACGGCTACGCCAAGGTCTCCAAGCAGGAGAGAGCACGGTGGGGCAAGCTCATCGAGGATTGGTTTGCAGACACCAGTCTGCTGACCCTGGGCATCCAGCTGGTGGACATCCGCCACAAGCCCACCGCCGATGACTGCAACATGGTGGAGTGGTTCAAGGCCAGCGGCAAGCCCTTCGTGGTGGTGGCCAACAAGCACGACAAGATCAAGAAGAGCGAGTGGGAGCCCAACGTGGCCCGAATCCGTGAGACCCTGGCCCTCCCCGATGAGGTTCCTGTCATCTCCTTCTCTGCCGAAAAGGGCACCGGCAGAGAGGAGCTTCTGAACATCATCCTGGAGCACATCGAGGCAACCACCGGCGGCGAAGCCATCTAAGTCAAAATTTAAGAGAGCAAAAAGAAAGAGGAACGAGTCATGAAACGCATTTGGGGTATTTTTATTTATGCGATTTTGGCCGGTTTCTGCATCGGCCTGGGCGGCACGGTTTTCCTGCGGCTGAAGGATGCCTTTCCCGGAGGCAATGTAGTGGGCGCTCTGCTGTTTACCATCGGCCTGTTTGTGGTCTGCACCAGAGGTTACGCTCTGTACACAGGCAAGGTCTGTTATCTCTTTGATAACCCTCCGTCCTATGTATTGGACGTTATAGTCATCTGGGTGGGCAACCTGTGCGGCTGCGCTCTGATCTCCTGGATGGAGAACCTCACCGGCATCACCGGTGTAGAGTCTGGGATCAATGTGACCGCTGCTGCGCTGGTGGCAGGCAAGATGGAAGCGTCCTATCTGAGTCTGTTCATCCTGGGCATCCTGTGCAATATTTTCATCTTCATTGCGGCCAACGGCTATGCCAACAATCCTCACGAAGTAGGTAAGTATGTCGCCCTGTTCCTGGGTGTCAGCGTGTTTATCCTCTGCGGCACCGAGCATAGCGTGGCCGATATGTACTACTTTACCGTGTCCGGTGTGCTGTATGACCAGCCTGGGGAGTCCTTCCTGCGGCTGGGTGTCATTACCCTGGGCAACCTGGTGGGCGGTGTGTCCTTTCCTCTGTTGGAGAAGTACAAAGCCCATCTGGATAAGGGCTAAACAAACCGTAAAACGCCATGACCTGGAGAGAGGTCATGGCGTTTTTATATGGCTTATCCAGAGGTACGGGCACCGCGCAGACTGGCTCGCAGCTCCCGGAAGGTGCGGGAGAGTAGATCCCGGGTATCCGGGTCCAGCTGGTGGGCGGCTTTCGCTATCCCGGGCAGATGGGTCTGCCAGTGGTTGGCCAGCTCCTCCAAAGAAGCGGCCTTGGTGGTGGTAAGGATGTCATAGATGGCGTCGATGAAACCCTCTCGTTCCTGAGGGCTCACCCGGTCCACCCAGCCGTCCAGGGTCCGGTCCCAGTGACGTGCATCGTCCGTGAGCTGGGCAGGGAGGAAGGCCGAATTCTCTACCCTCCAGGAGAAGGGATCGTGCTGGAGAAGAGAATGGCGGTTGCTCTGGATCACCTGGCAGGTCTCGTTTTCCAGGAGGAGCCCCACCACCGAGTCCTGAGGGACGGTCTTTTCCACCCGCTCCCGGATGGCCTGATAGCCGGGGGCGGTCAGGAAACGCTGGGGAAAGCCCGGGCCGTCGTGGGAGTAGACCCGGCGGATGCGACTCTGGATCTCCGGAGAGACCGATGCCCCGGCGTAGACCGCCAGGTTCCCGCCCTTGGAGTGTCCTCCCACCAGTAGGTTACCGGCGCAGTGGGAAGCGGCCTGGGTGAGATACCGGGCGGCTTCGGTCTGGGCTGGGACAGGGGAGAGGAAGGTCATGTTGAAATTCTCCTTCCAGCCCACCAGGGAGGTGTCGGTGCCCCCGAAGGCCACATAGGTCAGGTCGGTCCTCAGCTGGAAGGTGACAGCAGTGAACTGGAGTTCAAGGTCGGGGTCGTTCCGGGTGGTGTAGCCCATGAGGCGAACCTCCCGGAACCGGGGGCTGGCCGCCAGAGCGGTGAGGAGGGACTTGGTGCTGTCCGGGTCCCACAGGCCCTGGAAAAGGGTGGGGAAGAGCTCTGCCCGGAAGAGGTCCCGCAGGGGCATCCCCACCCAGTTGTGAAGGCCGTGAGCCTGGAGAGGAAACCGCAGGTTGGCCATCCAGGACAGGATGAGACTGTCCACGCTGCCGAAAGGGCGGGCAGCAAAGGAGACTAGGTTCTCTTCTGCGTAGGTGATGATATTGTGCATGGCGTTGCCCCTTTCTGAGGTCAGGTCAGCGGTGGGCCATCAGCTCCTGTTTCAGGGGACTGATGGGAACGTATGCTGTGAAAGGCAAAGTAACTGCTGTTATTATACGATGGTTTTGAGGTGTTGGCAACTGCGGGGGGACTCTTGACAAGGATTTCGGGGGATGATAGCATACAGACAATTGCTGAGGATATAAGGAGAAACGGGCATGAAAAAGATCTTATTCGTCTGTCATGGCAACATTTGTAGATCCCCCATGGCGGAATGTGTGATGAAACAGATGGTGAAAAATCAAGGGATCGCAGAGGAATTCTACATTGAATCCGCCGCCACCAGCCGGGAGGAAATCGGTAATCCCATCTATCCTCCCGCCGTCCGGAAGCTGAAGGCTGAGGGGGTTCCCCTCACCGGCCACCGGGCCATCCAGATGACCAAGGCCGACTATGATAAGTACGACCTTCTTCTGGCAGCTGACAGCGCCAACGTCCGGAACATGACCCGCATTGCTGGGGGTGACCCGGATGGAAAAATCTGCCGTCTGCTGGATTACACTTCCCGCCCCCGTGACATCGCCGACCCCTGGTACACCGGGAACTTCGACGTGACCTATGACGACATTGTGGAGGGCTGTGAGGCCCTGCTGAAAAGTTTGAAATAAAAGAAAGGCTGTGCTATGGCACAGCCTTTCTTTTATTCGGGATACTTTACATCAATGCGGAAGACGTTGATCACATCGGCGTCCGGGCAGCAGAACCGGAAATCTCCGGCCGCGGACAGGGGAAGGGTCCCGCCGTACCGCAGGATGTCGATGTAGGGGAATGCCACGTGCATGGCCATGGGACACAAATCGCCCCGCTGGGTGTCGTAGTCGAAGCTGTCGCCAATCTTGTGGCCCCGGTGACAGCCACGGGTCCCCAGCTGGTCCACCAGGGTCAGGGTGATGCGGGGTTTCTTCATGGGGGTCCTCCTTTTTGTGTTTCTGGTTACAGTATACCGGGCGGCCGGGGACTTGCCTGTTGCGGGTGCAACAGGGGATATTTTTTCTCTCTGCTGGCACACTAAGATGGAAACCAACCAAGGGAGGAATTATCCATGACCGTGACCGTTATTGCCGGCTGCATCAGCTGCGGCCTGTGCACCGAAGAATTCCCCAACCTCTTCCGCATGAACGACGATGGGGTGGCTGAGGCCATCTCCCCCCAGGTCCCCGCCGGGAAGGAAGGGGAGGCGCGGCAGGCCGAAGAGGACTGCCCTGTCAACGTCATTCTCACCGCATAATTATTTGCACAACAAAAGGACCGCCTTTTCGATTACTCGAAAGGCGGTCCTTTTGAAAAGAAAAGAAAAACTATACTAATCGAAATAATGTGGGCCGTTACTCACTGAACATGGGGGTGGAGAGGTAACGGTCGCCGGTGTCGGGCAGGAGGACCACGATGGTCTTGCCCTTGTTTTCCGGACGCTTGGCCACCTGGATGGCTGCCCACAGGGCTGCGCCGGAGGAGATGCCCACCAGAACGCCTTCGGTACGGCCGATGAGGCGGCCGGTCTCGTAAGCGTCCTGCTCGGTGACGGGAATGATCTCGTCATAAACGGAGGTGTTCAGTACGTCGGGCACAAAGTTTGCGCCGATGCCCTGGAGACCGTGGGGACCTGCCTTACCCTGGCTCAGCAGGGGGGAGGAAGCGGGTTCCACAGCAATCACCTTCACGTTGGGGTTCTGGGACTTGAGATATTCGCCGGTGCCGGTGATGGTGCCGCCGGTGCCGACGCCTGCCACGAAGATATCCACATTGCCCTCGGTGTCGGCCCAGATCTCGGGACCGGTGGTGAGGCGGTGGGCTTCTGCGTTGGCGGGGTTGGTAAACTGGCCGGGGATGAAGCTGTTGGGGATCTCACGGGCCAGCTCTTCTGCTTTTGCGATGGCGCCGGTCATACCCTGGGCGCCGGGGGTGAGGACCAGCTCTGCCCCGTAGGCGGTCATGAGGAGACGACGCTCCATGCTCATGGTGTCGGGCATCACGATGATGGCGCGATACCCACGGGCGGCGGCCATGACGGCCAGACCAATGCCGGTGTTGCCGGAGGTGGGCTCGATGATGACGGAGCCTTCCTTCAGGATGCCCTTGGCCTCTGCGTCGTCGATCATGGCCTGGGCCACGCGATCCTTGGCGGAACCGGCGGGGTTCAGGAACTCCAGCTTGGCTAGGACTTTGGCTTCCAGCTTCTGGGAAGCCTCGATGTGGGTCAGCTCCAGCAGGGGAGTGCGACCGATCAGCTGTTCAACGGAAGTGTAGATCTTGCTCATTGGAAAAACCTCCGAACCTCTGAGAATGTATGACAAGATGAAAGAACTCTTGCATGATTCACTGTATTATACGCCGAGAAACCCCAAATGTCAAGGGCGATATTTGTGTATTTGCCAGAAAAATTTCAAATGTAGGAATTCCTTGACAGGAGGGGTGGGGGATTATAGAATAGATTCTATTCAGGCTGGTTTTGCCGGCCTGGTTTCCCTTGGCACTGTCAGGGGGAAGAAAGGAGCGACACACCATTATGAGTATTTTTGATAATGAGAGTATTTTAGCCTGGCTGAAGTACTTTTCCGATAACACCGACATTGACCTGGCTTCCACCCGCATCCTGGACATCACCGGTGACAACAAGAACCTGATGGCCACCGTCCAGACCAACAAGTCTGTTCTGGTCTTCACCGACGGCAACCACCCCGAGGTTTTCTATAATATGTGGGACAACGGCCTGGGTGACTGCGAGGTCTGGTACAACGAGGGTTCCGAGCCCGAGGGCACCATGAAGCACAACCTGCTGTCCGAGATGATCGACCGCGGCGTGAACGTCTCTGCCGCCATGCTCATCAACAACCCTGCCGCCCGGACCACCTACCGGACCGGTATCGACAACAGCCAATTCTCTCCCGGCTCCATCCGCTATGTGGCCCCCGAGATCCGCGCGGTCATCATGAACAAGCTGGATCTGGACGAGAGGGACAACGTCTGCGTGGTCTCCGGCGAGAGCATCGCCGTGGAGGCTGCCATCGCTGCCCGCTGCGGCAAGGTCATTGCTGTGGAGTATAAGGACGGCGACTTCCAGACCATGGAGGAGAACGTGATGCGCTTCGGCCTGCGGAACGTGAGCATCGTCCCCCACATGGAGGGCTGGTCCAGCAAGTGGCCCGTGCCCGACGTGGCTTTCCTGGTGGCATCTCCCAAGCTGGACATGGAGCTGCGCACCCTGGTGACCGTGAATCCCAAGATCCGTGTGGTCATTTACACCCTGGAGTTCAATTACATGAGCCGCATCCCCGGCATGCTCTGGGACAACGGCATCAAGCCCACCGAGATCATGCAGCTGGAGGTTTCCAAGGTGGGCCGCCGGGACGAGATCGAGGTCCAGCCCGCACCCTGGATCTTCTCCGGTCAGGCTGGTGGGGAGGAGAACTGAGTTCTCTTTCCGAGCAAAACAAAAAAATACCTGCTTACTGGGGAAAAAACGGAACTTTTGTCGTTGACAGGTCCCGGCCCCATGAGTATAATACTATAATATCCACAATCAAAAGAACGATTTCAAAGGCGATGATGGAGACAGTAAGATCTGCGGAACCCCTCAGCGAGCCGGGGATGGTGAGAGCCCGGTGGAAGTAGTGCAGAAGTCCGAATATCCCTCCTGAGCTGCAAGCCGAACTGCCTTCGCACAGTAGGTTTTGCCGGTTTCCACCGTTACAGGGAGCGCGTATGTTGGTACGCAGGTAACAGGTGGTACAACGAAGATTTTTCAAGACTTCGTCCTTTTACGGGGACGAAGTCTTTTTTATCCTAACTCTGCAAAGTTGGAGGTCAGATCCATGAAAAAACAAGGACTGGTAGAATTCCGCTGGCATGGCCGCGGCGGACAGGGAGCCAAGACGGCTTGCCTGCTCCTGGCCGATGCCGCTTTCGCCGCTGGCAAGTATGTCCAGGGCTTCCCCGAATACGGCCCTGAGCGCATGGGCGCGCCCATCACGGCCTATAACCGCATCAGCGACACCCGCTGCAGCGTTCACTGCAACATTGAAGAGCCCGATTATGTGGTGGTGGTGGATGAGACCCTTCTGGAGTCCGTGGACGTGACCCGTGGCCTGCAGGCTGAGGGTGCCGTCATCATCAACACCCCCAAGGCCCCAGGGGAGATCCGCCGGAAGCTCCGGGGCTGGAAGGGCCGTGTGTGCACCATCGATGCCCGTAAGATCTCCGAGGAGACTCTGGGCAAAAACTTCCCCAACTCCCCCATGCTCAGCGCCGCCGTGAAGGTGAGCGGTGTCTTGGAGGAGGCACAGTTCATGAGCGACATGGAGGAGAGCTTCTCCCACAAGTTCGCCAATAAGCCCCAGGTGGTGGCCGGCAATATGGACGCCCTGCGGAGATCCTGGCAGGAGGTACAAGAATGAAGCTTTCAGCAAGAGATATCAACGAAAACAGCACCTGGCAGGAGATGACCCTGGGCGGCGAGATCTATGAGCCCGCCACCTCCAAGCTGGTGAACACCGGCGCCTGGCGGACCAACACCCCCGTTCTGGACGTGGCCAAGTGCCGCCATTGCCTCATGTGCGTGCCCTACTGCCCCGACAGCTCCCTGCCCGTCCTGTACGGCCGCCTGGTGGGTGTGGACTACTACCACTGCAAGGGCTGCGGCATCTGCGCCGAGGTCTGCTCCTTCGGGGCCATCACCATGAAAGAAGGTGGCGAGGTATGAATTACAACGACCGTCTCTCCGGCAACGAGGCCATCGCCTTTGCCATGAAGCAGATCGACCCGGACGTGATGGCGGCCTTCCCCATCACCCCCTCCACCGAGATCCCTCAGTACTTCGCCCAGTATGTGGCCAACGGCGAGGTGAACACCGAGTATGTGCCCGTGGAATCCGAGCACAGCTCCATGTCTGCCTGCATCGGCGCTCAGGCAGCTGGTGCCCGTGCCGTCACCGCTACTTCCTCTGCAGGCCTCGCCCTCATGTATGAGATGATGTATGTGGCTTCCTCCAGCCGCCTGCCCATCACCCTGGCCTGCGTGAACCGTGCCCTCACCGGCCCCATCAACATCAACAACGACCACTCTGACTCCATGGGCATCCGTGACGCCGGCTGGATCCAGATCTATGCCGAGAACAACCAGGAGGCCTATGACAACTTCCTCCAGGCCATGCCCATTGGCGAGCATCCCGATGTCCGCCTGCCCGTGATGATCTGCCAGGACGGCTTCATCACCAGCCATGCTCTGGAGAACATCACCCTGCTGGACACTGAGTCCGTCAAGGCCTTCGTGGGTGAGTACAACCCTGAGAATTACCTGCTGAAGAAGGAGAATCCTCTGGCCATCGGTCCTTACGACTTGGGCTGCCACTACATGGAGCACAAGATCCAGCAGGCTGAGTCCATGAAGTTCGCCAAGGAGCGCATCCTGGAAGTGGCCGCTGAGTTCGAGAAGATCTCCGGCCGCAAGTACGGCCTCTTTGAGGAGTACCAGATGGAGGATGCCGAGGTGGCTCTGGTCCTCATCGGTTCCTCTGCAGGCACCGCCAAGGCTGCCGTGGAGGAGCTGCGGGAGCAGGGGGTCAAGGCTGGTCTCATCAAGATCCGTGTCTTCCGTCCCTTCCCCGCAGAGGAGATCGCCGAAGCCCTGAAGAACGTGAAGGCAGTGGCCATCATGGACAAGGCCGAAAGCTTCTCCGCCCAGGGCGGCCCCCTCTTTGCCGAGGTGCGCTCCGCTCTGTACGATCTGGAATCCCGCCCCAAGGCTGTGGGCTATGTGTACGGCCTGGGCGGCCGTGACATCACCCCCCAGCATTTCCAGGGGGTCTACGGCCGTCTGTTGGATATTGCAAAGGGCGGCGACCTGGGTCCCGTCTACACCCATCTGGGACAAAGGGGGTAAGCCGACATGGAACTGGAAAGAACCTATCATTTTAAGAAAACTCTGGAGAAGAAGGAACGCTTCGCCCCCGGTCACCGTCTGTGCGCCGGCTGCGGCGCAGGCATCGCCGTCCGTGGTGTTCTCCGTGCTCTGAACGAAGAGGACCGTGCCGTCATCGGCAACGCCACCGGCTGCCTGGAAGTCAGCTCCTTCCTCTATCCCTATACCGCCTACGAGGACAGCTACATCCACACCGCCTTTGAGAGCGCCGGTGCCAGCCTGTCCGGTGTCGAAGCGGCTTACAACGCCCTCAAGCGCAAGGGCAAGGTGAAGGACACCGTGAAGTTCATCACCTTTGGCGGCGACGGCGGTACCTACGACATCGGCTTCCAGTCCCTGTCCGGTGCCATGGAGCGTGGCCATGACCTGACCTACGTCTGCTACGACAACGAGGCCTACATGAACACCGGCATCCAGCGTTCTTCCTCCACCCCTCGCTTTGCCAGCGCCACCACCTCCCCTGCGGGCAGTGTGGTCCCCGGCAAGAAGCAGAACAAGAAGAACCTGACCGACATCATTGCCGCCCATAACGTGCCTTACGTGGCCCAGACCACCTTCATCGGCAACTTCCGTGACCTGTACACCAAGGCACGAAAGGCCATCTACACCCCCGGCGCCACCTTCCTGAACGTGATGGCTCCCTGCCCCCGTGGCTGGGAGTACCCCGCCGAGATGCTGCCTGAGATCTGCCGCCTGGCGGTGGAGACCTGCGTCTGGCCCCTCTTCGAGGTGGAAAACGGCGTGTGGCGACTGAGCTATGAGCCCAAGAAGAAGCTCCCCGTGGAAGAGTACCTGCGGATGCAGGGACGTTTCCGTCACATGTTTAAGCCCGGTAACGAGTGGATGATCGAAGCCGCTCAGAAGTCCGTGGATGAGAACTGGGAAAAGCTCCTGGCCAAGTGCCTGGGCTGATCGCCTGAAACATAAAAATCCCCAAGCCGTCAAGGCTTGGGGATTTTTGCGTCTTGGTTAAAATTCAAAGGTCAGGCCGCACTCCATCTGCAGGACCTTCTCGCCCAGGGTCTCCTTCAGGAAGTCGCAGGCCTCCTGGCCGGTGCAGTGGCCGGTGATGATGCGCTCCACCCCGGTGTCCTGGAGTCGCTTGCCGAACTCACGGACCGCATGGATGGGGGACTCAAAGAGGTGGAAGCCGCCGATGATGGCATGGACCTTCTTGCCGGGGAAGGCCTGCATAGCCTCCATGAGGATGGTGTCGGCACCGGCATGGCAGCAGCTGTTGAAGACCACCAGCCCCTTGTCGGTGTCAAAGATCAGGCTCTGCTCGTGGCGGAAGTCGTCGTAGCCGTACTGATCGCCAATCTTCAGGAACATCCGGTAGAGCTGACCGTAGTAGTCCAGCCCCCGGGTGGTGTGGCCCAGCAGATACACGTTGGGGGCCAGTTCCACCTTGCCCTCGGCGTACTGAATGCGGTCCTGAAAGGTTTCCAGGAGGCCCTTCTTGATGCCGATGTAGTCGATGGTCTCCATCTCGTGGCTGCCGTAGCAGTTCTCCTTGGCGGGATGGCGGAGCCAGAAGTCGGCCTTGGAATTTTTCTCGAAGAAGGTATCCATGCCGTCGGAGTGGTCATAGTGGGCGTGGGAGAGAATACCAAAGTCCACATCGGCCAGGTCAATGCCCAGCTTGTCAGCATTTTCGGCAAAGAGGGGACCGGCACCGGTGTCCAGCAGGTACTTCTTGCCCTCGTGCTCAATGTAGATGGCCAGGCCCCATTCGGGGGTCAGGTCGGGGGTGTTGGAAACATTATCGATGAGGATGACAGCGCGCATGGCGGGTCACGTCCTTTCTGTTGTTTATATAGATTAGTGTCATTATAGGGCCTTGCGAAGGAAATCGCAAGGCCTTTGTCATACTCCATACCTCTCCCTGCATAGACTGGCCCCAAAAGGAGGGGTACTATGGAAGGATACGAAGGGGTGCTGCCCAAATTTCTTCGGGAGGCCCTGGGGATGGAGACCCGAACCGTGGAGGAACTTCGCTTGCGGGAGGGACAGCCCTTGTCTGCCTCGGTGGCAGGGAAGGAGTGGACCCACCCGGCTTGGAAGGGGCGACTCCTTAGGTCGGAGGATTTGCAGAGAGTCCTGGAAATGGCAGGCAGAGGTTCGGTCCACACCATTTTGGACCAGATCCGGGAGGGCTATGTCACCGCCCCCGGCGGCTTTCGCATCGGGGTCTGTGGGGAGGGAGCTGTCCAGGAGGGGAAGCTCCTGTCCTTTCGCCATGTGACCTCCCTGGCCATCCGCTTTCCCAGGAAACTGCCCGGGGTGGCCCGGCCTGTGATCCCCAAACTGTTGAGGGAGGGGCAGCTGGAGAGCACCCTTATCCTCTCTCCGCCGGGGTGGGGGAAGACCACCCTCCTGCGGGATTTGATCCGGTGCCTTTCCTCTGGGGAGGGCTGCCCACCCCGGAGGGTGGGAGTAGCCGACCAGCGGGGAGAACTGGGAGCTGGACACCTCCGGCATGACCTGGGACCCCGCACTGACGTGATGGAAAACCTCCCTAAGGCCCAGGGGATGATGATGCTCCTGCGGGCCATGTCCCCTCAGGTCCTGGCGGCAGACGAGATCACCGCTCCTGAGGATATCCGGGCCATGGAGCAGGCTGCTGGGTGCGGGGTCTCCCTGTTGGCCACCGCTCACGGACGGGACAGGACCGACCTGGATCGCCGTCCCCTCTACCGGGAACTTCTAGCCATGGGGATTTTCCGCAAGCTGGTGGTCATCGGCCTGGAAGGAGAGCGGCGAACCTATCAGGTGGTGAGCCTATGATGGAGCTTCTGGGCTGCTGCCTTCTTCTGGCGGGATGCACCGCTCTGGGTCTGGCCCGGGGCATGGCCCTCAAAGACCGCACCGCCTGTCTGGGGGAGTTCCGCCGATGTCTGAACCGTCTGACCCGGGAACTGACCTTTTCCTTGCAACCCCTGCCTGATCTGGTGGCTCATCTGCGGGCCAGAGGTCCCGTTGGGAACTTTTTTACGGCCTGCCGGGAGAGTGGGGAGGAGACCTGGACCGACCGCTGGCAGACTGTCCTGGATACGGTGGACCTGCCCCTGAAGGAGGAGGATCGGCAGATCATCCGGGAGACCGGGGAGGTTCTGGGTCGGTACGATGGGGAGAGCCAGAGCCAGGCTCTGGAGGGCCTCCTGACCCGATTGGAGGAGAACCTCCGTCAGGCCAAGGCCGAGGAGGACCGGCTTTTCCGGGTGTACCTGGCCCTGGGGATCGCGGCTGGTCTTTTTGGGTGCCTTCTTCTGTAGGCATATCCCGGACAACCCCCGCATAGAGTGGAAGAGACGAAAGAGCCGGGGACGAGCCATCCCCGGGGAAGGAGGAGAGGCATGGACGTAGATTTGATTTTTCGCATCGCCGCCATCGGCATCCTGGTGTCTGTCCTGAACCAGGTCCTCACCCGGTCCGGGCGGGAGGAGCAGGCCACCATGACCACCCTGGCGGGGCTGGTGGTGGTCCTCATGATGGTGGTGGAGAAGATCAGCCAGCTCTTCGACCTGGTCAAGACCCTCTTCGGGCTGTGATGGACTATGGATATGATGGCGTTGGCGGCGGCTGGCGTGGCGGCCGCCCTGTGCGGGGTGGTGGTTCGGCAGAAAAGCCCGGAGCTCTCCATCCTGCTGGTCCTGACGGCCTGTGTCCTCCTTCTGTGGAACACCTTGCCCTTCTTCCAGACCATTGGGGAGCTGCTGGAGGAGCTGGCGGCCTTGGGGGAGTTGTCCCCGGCTGTCCTCCAGCCTATGGTGAAGACCGTTGGCCTGTCCCTGGTGACAAAACTCTCCTCCTCTCTCTGCCGGGATGCGGGAGAGGGAGGGATTGCCGCCTTTCTGGAGGTGGCTGGAGGAGGGGGTGCCGTGGCAGCCGCTCTTCCTCTGCTGAAGATGGTGCTGGAACTGGTCGTAGATCTGCTGTAGTCCGGGTCCTTCTTCTGGTCTGTCTTTTGGTGGTCTTTTGTCTGCCTGTGGCCCAGGCCATGGACCTGGGGGAGCAGGCCCGTTCCCTGGGGCTGGAAGACCTGGAGGAAGCAGGGGAAATCTACACGGGAGAGGTGGACCTGACCCAGGGGTTGGACCTGGGAGAAGTTTTTTTGAACTTGTACCGCCGCGGGGTGGAGACCCTGGAAGAGGCGGTGGGGGACTCTCTTCACAGTTGTCTGCTCATTCTGGTGGTGGCCATCCTCTGCGCCCTGGCGGGGACCATGACCGCCGGGACCGGGGGAGACCCCATGCAGGTGACGGTGCTGACGGCCTCCCTGACCATCGGGGTCATTGCCCTGGGGGATGTGGACTCCCTGCTTGGCTTGGGAGAGGAAACCATCGGCCGCATGGAAGAATTGGGGGATATCCTCCTGCCCTCGGTGGCCATGACCATGGCTGCCAGCGGTTCCCCGGCGGCAGCTGCCGCCAAGTACGGGGCGGCCATCCTCTTTTCTGATGCCCTCATGGCCCTCATCAGCAAATTTCTTATCCCTCTGGTCTATGCCTACGGCGGGGTCCATGTGGCCTGGGCGGCCCTGGGGAACGAGGGTCTTCGAAACCTGGGGAAACTCCTGAAATGGACGGTGACCACCGCCCTTTCCGTCCTCCTGCTGGCCTTTCTGGCCTACCTGAACTTCTCGGGGGTCATTGCCGGCAGCGCCGACGCCGCCACGGTGAAGGCGGTGAAGTTTACCATCTCCAATCTGGTGCCTGTAGTGGGTGGGGTCATCTCGGACACCGCCGAGACCCTTCTGGCTGGGGCCTCCATCCTGCGGAACACAGCGGGGGTCTTTGGGATGCTGGCCATCCTGGGCATCTGCCTGGGGCCCTTCCTGAACTTGGGTCTCCACTACCTGGCCTATAAGGTCACCGCCGCCCTGGCAGCCACCGTGTCTGGGGACAGCCGGGTCGTCGGCCTCATCGAGTCCATTGGCACTGCCTTCGGGCTGATTTTGGCCATGACCGGGGCCTGCGGGGTCCTGCTCACCGTGGCTATGATCTCTGCCGTGTCTGCCATCATCGTCTAGGAGGAAAGCGGTATGGAACTCTTACGCACCTGGGTCCTGGGGGTCACGGCGGCCTCTCTGGTCATTGCTGTGGCCCAGGCCCTTATGCCCCAGGGGACGGTGAAGAAGGTGGGGAAGTTCACCGGGGGGCTCATCCTGGTGCTGGTCCTTCTCCGTCCTCTGACTGGTCTGGACTACCAGGACCTCTATGGCCGGGTGAGCGCCCTGCCTGCCGGGGCTATCTCCCAGGAGGACCTGGCGGAGCAGGGCAATCTCCACCTGGAGGAAGGTATAGAGGGGGAACTGGCCGCATACATTGCAGAGAAAGGGGATGCCCTGGGCTGTCCCTGCAAAGTCCAGGTGGACTGCCTGCCCGATGAGGCGGGAGTCCCCATCCCCACCCGGGTGACCATCACCGGGATATTTACCCCGGAACAGCAGGAATCCCTGGGGGACATGATCACCCAAGATTTGGGGATCACCCCGGAAAACCAACAGTACATCAGCGAGGAAACCCTATGGATCCCAAAGAACAACTGACCCGATTGACTGCCCCCATCCGGGCCTCTATGGAACGGCACCGGCTGGTGTGGCTGGTGATCCTGGCGGGGCTGGTCCTCCTGCTTCTGCCCGCAGGGGAGAAGCCCCTGGAGCCGGAACCACAGACAGTGGAAGCCGGATTCGACCTGACCGCCATGGAGGACCGTCTCTCCCGGGCCCTGTCCAAGATCGACGGAGCCGGGGAGGTCACCGTGGTCCTCACCGTCCGGGAGGGATCCCGGCAGGTTCTGGCCCAGGACAGCCGGGAGGACCAGGGGGAGACCGAGACCGTGGTCATCTCCCGGGGGAGCAGCACCCAGGAGACGGTCACCGTCCAGGAACTCTACCCCAGCTACCAGGGGGCATTTCTGGTCTGCCCCGGGGGAGACGACCCCACGGTACGCCTGAAGCTCACCGAGGCCACGTCGGCCCTGACCGGCCTGGGAGCAGATAAAATTTCGATCAGCAAAGGAAAGTGAGGAGACCCTTATGAAACTCTGGAAACGAAACGCCATCGCCGCGGCCATCGTCCTCTTCGTCTGCGGGGCGGTCTACTTAAACTGGAGCTACACCCAGGACACTGAGACCGGCAAGAACCTGGGAGAGGCCGCCCTGGTGGGAAGCCAGCGGGACGACTTATTGAAGAAGGACAGCGACCAGGCCCAGGAGGAGGGGAAGGAAGAGACGGCAGAGTCCGGCACCTATTTCTCTACCGCCCGGCTCAACCGCCAGCAGGCCCGGGACAACGCCCTCTCTCTCCTTCAGGAGGCCGCCCAGGATGAGAAGGCCGCCCAGACCGCTGTGGACGAGGCCAACGCCGCCATCCAGACCATGGCCGACTACACCATGACCGAGGCCCAGATCGAGAATCTGGTCACCGCCAAGGGGTACGCCGACTGTGTGGCTTTCCTGGGGGAGAACAGCATCAGCGTGGTGGTCTCTGCGATGGAGAACGGCCTGACCGACACCGATGCCGCCCGGATCGGGGAGATCGTCATGGAGCAGACCGGCCTGACGGCCGACCAGATCAAAATCATCGAAGCAGAATAACGCAAACCCTTCCTTGCGGCCTCTGGCTTGTAAGGAAGGGTTTTCTGTACTATAATAACGTCACTACGGAAGGGAGCGAACCCTATGCCATTTCCCATGTCTTCTCAGGCGGCTCTTGCCCTGGAGCTCCTCCGCGTTGCCGGCCATGAGGCCTGGATCGTGGGAGGGTGCGTCCGGGATCACCTCCTGGGCATCACCCCCAAGGACTATGACATCACCACATCTGCCCTGCCAGAAGAGACCAAAGCCGTCTTTTCAGGCTTTTCTGTCATCGAGACCGGCATCCGCCATGGCACCGTCACGGTGATGATGGAGGGGGAACCCCTGGAGATCACCACCTACCGGGTGGACGGGGGCTACACCGATGCCCGCCATCCCGACCAGGTCACCTTTACCCGATCCCTCCGGGAGGACGCCGCCCGCCGGGATTTTACCATGAACGCCATGGCCTATGCCCCGGGTGAGGGGATCCAGGATTTCTTCGGCGGTCAGGCCGATGTGCAGGCCGGAATTATCCGGGCGGTGGGGGATCCTGCTGTTCGCTTCCAGGAGGATGCCCTCCGTATCCTGCGGGGCATCCGGTTTGCCGCCGTTTTAGGTTTTGCCCTGGAGCCGGAGACGGAACAGGCTGCCCGGCAGTATGCCCCCCTCCTGCAAAAGGTCTCCGCCGAGCGGATCGCCCAGGAGCTGGGAAAGCTCCTCTGCGGCAAATATGCCGGGAGGATCCTCGCCACCTATCCCGATATCCTGGGCCAGTTTATCCCGGAACTGCT
>JAFYPT010000028.1 GCA_017547425.1 Ruminiclostridium sp. | reverse complement strand
CAGGGTGGTGGGCAGACTGCTGGTGAGGAGGTCTGCCTTGCCCATGTGGACGCTGATGGTGTTGGCCTTGCCGTTGCGGGTGTACAGATGCAGGCCGCTGATGCCGGCGGCGGTCTCAATAGTCATGTAGTCCCGCTTGACGATGCCCTTGTCGTAGAGGTACTTGCCTACGCAGCGGATGGAGTTACCTGCCGTTTTGCCCTCGGAGCCATCCAGATTGAAGATACGCATCTTGGCGTCGGCCACATCGGAATCCTCAATGAGGACGATGCCGTAGCCACCGATGCCGTAGTGGCGGTCGCAGATGGACACACACAGGGAGCCAGGGCTGGTGATTTTGCCATCCCGGTTGTCGAAGAAAATGTAGTCGTTGCCGCAGCCCTGCATCTTGGCGAAGGGGAGCATCCGCCGCTCGGTGCGCATGTTGTTCAGGTCCACCAGCTCGGTGTTGGAGAGGTTAAACTTGCTGATGAGCATATCCGCCATGGCGTTGGCCGTGTCCAGAGAGGTCATGGAGGGGACGGAGTGGCGGATGGCCTCCCGGTGAAGCTCGATGTAGTCGGACAGGGTGTCGTCGTACATGGCGCCGGTGTAGATGATGAGACCGATCTTGCCCTCTTCCATCAGGGTAAAGGCTTCGGTGCCGGGCTTGATATGGGGGATCTCCGTCACCTGGATGCCCAGGCTGCGGATGGTCTCGGCGGTGTCGTGGGTGGCGTACATGGGCAGACCCAGGTCGTCGAACTTCTTGGCCAGACCCACCACTTCGGGCAGTTCATGGTTCTCCACACTGATCAGGATACCCCGGTCGGTGAAGTTCCGGTAGCCGGCGGCGGCCAGACCCTTGAAGATGGCTTCGTTGAAGGTGCGGCCCAGACCCAGGACCTCGCCGGTGGACTTCATTTCGGGACCCAGCATGGAGTTGGCGTCGGTGATCTTCTGGAAGGAGAAGACGGGAACCTTTACGGCGTAGTAGGGGGGGATGGGCCACAGACCGCTCTCATAGCCCAGTTCCTTCAGGGTGGCGCCCATCATGATCTTGGTGGCCAGGTCTACCATGGGAATGCCGGTGACCTTGGACAGATAGGGGATAGTGCGGGATGCTCTGGGGTTGACCTCGATGACGTAGAGTTCCCCCTGGTAGATCAGGTACTGAATGTTCACCAGACCCTGGGTACCCAGGGCCAGAGCCAGCTTCTTGGAGCAGTCCACCACCACGTTCATCATCTTGTCGGTGAGGGTGTGGGGAGGATAGACGGCGATGGAGTCACCGGAGTGGACACCGGCGCGCTCAATGTGCTCCATGATGCCGGGCATCAGCACATCCACGCCGTCGGAGATGACGTCCACCTCGATCTCGGTGCCGGGCATATATTTATCCACCAGCACGTCGTTCTTGATGCCCACGGACAGGATGACATCCATGTACTTTTCCACGTCTCCCCGGTCATGGGCGATGACCATGTTCTGGCCGCCGATGACGTAGGAGGGGCGCAGGAGGACAGGATAACCCAGGGACTCTGCAGCATCCAGGGCTTCCTCCAGATTGGTGATGGAAGTGCCCTTGGGGCGTTTGACGTTCAGGTCCTCCAGCAGGGCGTCGAAGCGGCCACGGTCCTCGGCCATGTCGATGCCGTCAGCGGAGGTACCCAGGATGGGGATGCCCTGCTTGTCCAGGAACTCGGTGAGGGAGATGGCGGTCTGGCCGCCGAAGGCCACCACCACGCCGATGGGCTTTTCCACTTCGATGACAGCCATCACATCCTCCGGGGACAGAGGCTCGAAGTAGAGGCGGTCGGCGGTGTCGTAGTCGGTGGAGACCGTCTCGGGGTTGTTGTTGATGATGACCACATCGTAGCCCAGGTCTTTCAGGGTCTGGACGCAGTGGACCGAGCTGTAGTCGAACTCGATGCCCTGGCCGATGCGGATGGGGCCGGAGCCCAGAACGATGACGGTTTCCTTGCCGGTCCGGGGGAAGTTCCGGGAGTCGCAGTGGTCATCGTAGGTGGCGTAGAAGTAGGGGGTCTGTGCCTGGTATTCGGCGGCGCAGGTGTCCACCATTTTGTAGCTGGGGAAGCGGTGGGGGAGGGTCTCCACATCCACCCCGGCGATGCGGGCCAGGACCTTGTCGGGGTAGCCGTACTTCTTGCCCTGGAGGTACTGTTCGGGGGTGATGCCGCCTTGGATGGAAGCTTCAAACTTCACCAGGTTGTGGATCTTACGGATAAACCAGCGGTCGATGCGGGTGATGGCGTGGATCTGGTCCTCGGTCATGCCGGCTTCCAGGGCCTCGAAGATGGTGAACAGGCGCAGGTCGTCCATGGAGCCCAGACGCTCCTCCAGGCTCTTGCCGGAGGTGTCGGTGCGGCGCAGGCTGTCCAGCTTGATCTCGGCACCCCGGACGGCCTTCATCAGGGCGGCCTCGAAGGTGTGCTCGATGGACATGACCTCGCCGGTGGCCTTCATCTGGGAACCCAGCTTGCGGCTGGCGTGGTAGAACTTGTCGAAGGGCCACTTGGGGAACTTGCAGACCACGTAGTCCACGGCGGGCTCGAAGCAGGCGTAGGTTTCCCCGGTGACGTCGTTTTTGATCTCGTCCAGAGTGTAACCCAGGGCGATCTTGGCGGTGACCTTGGCGATGGGATAGCCGGTGGCCTTGGAGGCCAGGGCGGAGGAACGGGAGACACGGGGGTTGACCTCGATGACGGCGTACTCAAAGCTGTCGGGGTTCAGGGCGAACTGGCAGTTGCAGCCGCCCTCGATGCCCAGCTCTTCGATGATTTTCAGGGCGGCGTTTCGAAGCATCTGGTACTCCTTGTCGCCCAGGGTCAGGGCGGGGGCCACCACGATGGAGTCGCCGGTGTGGATGCCCACGGGGTCCACGTTTTCCATGGAGCAAACGGCGATCACGTTGCCGGCGCAGTCGCGCATAGTCTCAAATTCGATCTCCTTCCAGCCGGAGATGCATT
>JAFYPT010000027.1 GCA_017547425.1 Ruminiclostridium sp. | reverse complement strand
GAATCCGTTCTGTTTGTCGGCACCAAGAAGCAGGCTCAGGGCGCCATCAAGGAAGAATCCGAGAAGGTCGGCCAGTACTATGTCAACGCTCGTTGGCTGGGCGGCATGCTGACCAACTTCAAGACCATGCGCGGCCGTGTCGACCGTCTGAACCAGCTGAAGAAGATGCAGGAAGACGGCACCTTCGACATGCTGCCCAAGAAGGAAGTCATCAAGCACATGGGCGAGATCGCTAAGCTGGAGAAGTACCTGGGCGGCGTCGTTGAGATGAAGCGTCTGCCCGGCGCTCTGTTCGTTGTCGACCCCCGCAAGGAGCGCAACGCTATCAACGAAGCTCGCAAGCTGAACATCCCCATCGTCGCTATCGTCGACACCAACTGTGATCCCGACGAGATCGACTACGTCATCCCCGGCAACGACGACGCTATCCGCGCTATCCGCCTGATTTCTTCCGTCATGGCTAACGCTATCCAGGAAGGCAAGCAGGGCGCTGACGCTGCTGAGAAGGCAGAGGAAGTTGCTGAGGCTTAATTGCCACGCACCCACACGTGCCCGTGAAAACGGGCACGTGTTTCGGATTATACTGTAAACCCAAATACATAAAAATTGGAGGAAATTACCATGGCATTTACTGCTGCTGATGTTAAGAACCTGCGCGAAATGACCGGCGTTGGTATGCTGGACTGCAAGAAGGCACTGGCTGAGACCGACGGCGACATGGACAAGGCTGTTGAGTACCTGCGCGAGAAGGGCCTGGCTGCTGCTCAGAAGAAGGCTGGCCGTATCGCTGCTGAAGGCATTGCATACGCTGAAGTTTTCGAGGGCGGCGCTGCTCTGGTCGAGGTCAACTCCGAGACCGACTTCGTTGCTAAGAACGATAAGTTCGTGGACTTCGTCAAGGACGTCTGCTACGTCGTTGGCAAGTGGGGCCCCGAGAACATGGAAGCTCTGATGGCTCTGCCCTACCGCAAGACCGGTCTGACCGTCCAGCAGGCTCTGCAGGAGATCGTCCTGGCTATCGGCGAGAACATCCAGATCCGCCGCTTCGAGCGTTACTACACCGGCACCACCGTTGCTTACAACCACATGGGCGGCCGTATCGGCGTTCTGCTGAACATGGAAGTCTCCGCTGGTCTGGAAGAGAACGAGACCGTCATCGAGCTGGGTAAGGACATCGCTATGCAGATCGCTGCAATGCGTCCTGCATTCCTGGACAAGTCCGAGGTTTCCGAGGACACCCTGGCTAAGGAGCGCGAGATTCAGCTGGCACAGCTGGAGAACGACCCCAAGATGGCATCCAAGCCCGAGAAGGTCAAGGAAGGCATCGTCAACGGCAAGATGGGCAAGTTCTTCGAGGAGAACTGCCTGATGCAGCAGGCTTTCGTTAAGGAGAACAAGATCTCCGTGGAGAAGCACGTTGCTGAGGTTGCTAAGCAGCTGGGCGGCACCATCGCTGTCAAGGGCTACTTCCGTTTCGAGAAGGGCGAGGGCCTGGAGAAGAAGCAGGAGAACTTCGCAGAAGAGATCGCAAAGCAGCTGGGCCAGGCATAATTCTGCCCCTGCACGATATCTGCTTAATACAAGAGGGTTCGGTACCAACGTACCGAACCCTCTTTTTTTATGCTCATGTAGGGGCGGCTATCAGCTGCCCGCCGACCTTGCGTTGACCCGTCATGTGAGCCGGGCGGATACTATCCGCCCCTACATCTCGTCCCTGCTTCTTTTTACGCGCTTATGACAGGACATATTCTTCCAGGCACACACCCTGTTGATAGATTGCTTGCGCCACTTCGATTCCAACATACCTGTAATGCCATGGTTCATAGCTGATCCCGGTCAGGTCTTCTTTCCCCTGGGGATATCGCAATATGAAGCCATATTCATGGGCGTTCTCGGCAAGCCATGCATAGACCTCTTCGTTGCTGCATTTTGCTTTGTCCGCATTGATGTCCACGGCGCTTCCCAGCTGATGCTCACTTGTGCCGGGGATCGCGACCCAATCTTCTGCTGCCTTTTTAGCATCTGCCCGAGAGTATCCTTCGTTTACATAGGCCTGTATCTTTTCGTCCATTAATTCCTGCTGTTCTTCGGCCGTGCGGTATCCGTCTCGAACGATGGGGTAGACCCCTTCCGCTCGTGCATCATCAAACATTTTCTGCAAGGAAGGATAAATTCTGCTGTCGATCCTTTCGCCGTTGGATAATTCCATCAAGTCCACAGAGTATGCCTTCGGCAATTCATTCCATTGATTGACCACCAGCAAGTTCCAGTCCTCCTGGGCGCTGTCCGCCGGATGGAATATATCATCCACAAAGCAAGCAAATAAGACGAGAAGGATACACGTTATAGTGAGGGACTTAAATAGAGCAGCTATGCGATTTCTTTTTCGTTTTTTCGCCATAGTATCACCTTTGGTTTATTGTTTTGGAATCCTGTATGATGATTTTTTGCCAATGATATCATACGGCCCAGGGATAGTCCATAAAATAAGCCTAAAGATTTTCTTAAAGAAATCTTAACTGTTCCAGGAACATGAATTGCACAGAGAGGACTCAAAACACCTTCTTCATAATGCTGGGGAAACAATCCACCTGGAACTGCCCGCAGGTGAGGCACTTGGAGATGGGCGGTGCCTCCTGCCGGTTCACCCGCACCCAGCCGAACTGTTCATAGTACTCCGGGACCTTCCCCACCAGCCAGATCTCCCGGCTGCCCAGGGCTTTCGCTTCCTGCTCGGCCAGCTCCAGCAGTTTCTTCCCCAGGCCGGTCTTCCGCACATCCTCCCGGACGGCCAGACACTCCAGGCAGCAGTGCCCCGCCCGGATGCCGAACTGACAGGCCCCGGCCAGACCCTGGGCATCGTCACAACGCCAGAGCTTTTTGGTGGTTTCGGGTGCTTTGTCGCTGGGCTTGACCTCCAGACCGCTGTCTCGGAAGAGGAGGGACAGGGGATAGTAGTCGGTGGTTTCCTTGATTGAATGCATGCCGTGCACCTCCTTTTTCCCTATGGTATCAGTCTTTTCGTTCCCTGTAAACAGTAAAAAAGTCCCCAACCGACGGTTGGGGACTTTTCTGTACCTGCTGGAAGAAAGAGAGAAGAAGTGGGCAGGCACATGGAAGGAAGGTATGAAAATAGAATGAAATTACAGGCGATAGACGTCCTGGGGAGCCAGGGTGGAGACGTGGTTGGCCTCCAGAGCGGCCAAAGCGACCTCGGCGTTGTCGGGACGGATGACCACCACAGCATGGCCGTCCTTGCTGCCAACGAAGGCATACATGTACTCCACAGAGACATTGGCGGCGGACAGGATATCCAGCACAGCGGTCAGACCACCGGGACGATCGTCCACAACGGCTGCCACGACGTAGTTCTGCTTGACGATGTAGCTCTGCTCCCGGAGAACGGCACAGGCCTTTTCCGGGTCGTTGACGATGAGGCGGAGAATACCGAACTCGGAAGTGTCAGCCAGGGACAGGGCGCTCATGTCGATGCCGTTGTCGCCCAGAGCCTTGGTCACCTCGCTGAGGCTGCCGGGGGCGTTTTCTACGAAAACAGAGATCTGCTTGATTAACATACGAATACCCTCCTTAAATCTTACGCTTGTCGATGATGCGAACGGCCTTGCCTTCGCTGCGGGCGATGGTCTTGGGGTTCACCAGGTGGACCTTGGCGCCGATGCCCAGCATGGAGCGCAGCTGTGCTACGATGTTCTTTTCGATTCGTTCCACGGAGCGGATATCGTCGGAGAACAGAGCTTCGCTCATTTCCACGTTGATGTCCAGGGTGTCGGTGTTGTTCTCGCGGTCCACGATGATCTGGTAGTTGGGGGTGATATCCTCGCCGCTGACCTTCAGCAGAACTTCCTCGATCTGAGAGGGGAAGACGTTGACGCCGCGGATGATCAGCATGTCGTCGGAACGGCCCATGGGCTTTGCCATACGAACGTGGGTACGGCCACAGGCGCAGACTTCACGGTTCAGGACGCAGATATCCTTGGTGCGATAGCGGAGGAGGGGGAAGGCTTCCTTGGTGATGGAGGTGAAGACCAGTTCGCCCTTGGTGCCGTCGGGGAGGACCTCACCGGTGTCGGGATCGATGATCTCGGCAATGAAATGGTCCTCGCAAATGTGCATACCAGCCTGCTCGGTGCACTCGTAGGAGACGCCGGGGCCGGACAGCTCGGTCAGACCATAGATGTCATAGGCCTTGATGCCCATCTTGTTTTCGATGTCACGGCGCATTTCCTCGGACCATGCCTCTGCACCGAAGATACCGGCCTTCAGCTTGATCTGATCCTGGATGCCTCGCTCGATGATGGACTCCGCCAGATAGGCAGCGTAGGAGGGGGTGCAGCACAGGATGGTAGAGCCCAGGTCCTCCATGAACTGAAGCTGACGGTCGGTGTTGCCAGAGGACATAGGCAGGGTCAGGGAGCCCACCTTGTGGGAGCCGCCGTGGAGACCGGCGCCGCCGGTGAAGAGGCCGTAGCCGTATGCCACGTGGACCACGTCGTCCTTGGTGCCGCCGGCTGCCATGATGGCACGGGCGCAGCAGTCTTCCCACAGGTCCACGTCGTGCTGGGTGTAGTAGGCAACCACACGCTTGCCGGTGGTACCGGAGGTGGAGTGGATGCGGACGCATTCGCTCATGGGCTTTGCCATGAGACCATAGGGATAGCACTCACGCAGGTCGTCCTTGGTGACGAAGGGGAGCTTGTGGAGGTCCTCGATGCCCTTGATGTCATCGGGGGTCACGCCCTTGGCTTCCATCTTCTGGCGGTAATAGGGGACGTTGTCCCAAACATGCTTGACCTGCTTGACCAGACGCTCACTCTGGAGGGCACGCAGCTGGTCCTGGGGCATGGTTTCGATTGCGGGTTGATACATTGCCATTTCAATCATCCTTCTCACATGAATTTCTATCCACATTATGGAGTCATAAGATTTTCCTTATGAGGAGAGTATACGAGATACTCATGCAAATGTCAAGACCCATTTTTTACTTTATCATTATAAATCGTAAAAGCTCTGTTGTCAAATGCCGTCTTAATATCGGGAACAAGATGCGACAATATCACCTATAATATAGTGTTGACTTTTTCAGAGTGGAGTGGTATTCTAATATGCGTAACAAGATGATACGATTTGTAAATCAGCAAGGAGGGGAGTGCCATGACAGCGTCCGTACCTGAGTCCAACGGGAACATTCGCCGCCAGAAGCTGGGGGAGGAGATCCTAAACGCCATTACCCACGGCCTGGGTGCTCTGCTGGCCATTGCCGGTCTGGTCCTCCTGGTGGTCCGGGCTGCCCGATACGGCACCGCCGTCAACGTGGTCTCCGTGACCCTGTTCGGGTCCACCATGATCCTGCTGTACCTGTGTTCCTGTCTCTACCACGCTCTGGCAGACAACAAGGGAAAACGGGTCTTCCAGGTCCTGGACCACTGCACCATCTTCCTGCTGATTTTGGGAACCTATATCCCCATCTGCCTGGTCAATCTGGGCGGGGCTCTGGGCTGGACCCTCTTCGGGGTCAACACTGCCTGCGCTGTGGTGGGCATCGTCCTCACTGCCGTGGATATGAAGCGGTGGAAGAAGGTCTCCATGGTCCTCTATGTGGTCATGGGTTGGATGTGCCTCATCGCCCTGCCTGCCATCTACCGGGCCCTGACCCCCATGGGCTTTGTGTTCCTGGCCTTGGGTGGGGTGTGCTACACCGTGGGCATCCTGTTCTACCGCCAGAAGGAAAAGCTCTACCGCCACGGCATCTGGCATATCTTTGTCCTGGCGGGGACCATCTTTCAGTTTTTTACTGTGTATACCAACTGTTGTTTTTGAGATATCAGATAAAGGAGAATGATTATGCGCGAGTTTGCCATTGTGACCGATACCTGCTGCGACCTCTCTCAGGAGATGGCCAAGAACCTGGACCTGGTCATGATCCCCCTGTCCGTCCAGCTGGGGGACGAGCGATTCTACAACCTGCCCGGTGCCGGTCCTGACACCCATACCTTCTACCAGCGCCTCTTTGACGGCGAGACCGTTCAGACCTCTGCTCCCAACGTGGGCGAGTTCAAGGATTACTTCCGTCCCATCCTGGAAGCCGGTAAGGATCTGCTGTACATCGGCTTTACCTCTGCCCTGAGCGCTACTTATCAGAATAGCACCATCGCCATCGATGAGCTCCAGGAGGAGTTCCCCGAGGCTAAGATCCTGGCTGTGGATTCCCTGTGCGCTTCCCTGGGTCAGGGACTGCTGGTGGACCTGGCTGTCCAGGAGAAGAACAAGGGCAAGACCATTCAGGAGGTCTATGACTTCTGTGAGGCAACCAAGGGCCGCATCCACCACTGGGTCACCGTGGGCAACCTGACCCAGCTCCGTCGTGGCGGCCGTCTGTCTGCCACCAAGGCCATCTTCGGTTCTCTTCTCCAGGTCAAGCCCATCATCCATGTGGATGGTAAGGGTCGCCTGGTGGCCATCGGTACGGTAAAGGGCCGGAAGAAGGCCATTGCCCATCTGCTGGACCAGATGAAGGAGATGATCGTCTCTCCCGAGGGCCAGCGCGTGTACATCGTGAACTCCGACTGCACCGCCGAGGCTGAGGCCATGGCAGCTGCCATCCGTGAGCGGTTCCCCGTGGCTGAGGTCATCGTGGGCGACATGGGCCAGGTCATCGGCTCCCACACCGGCAAGGACACCATTGGCCTGTTCTTCCTGGGCCAGGAGCGTACTTCCGAAGACTGATCCAGGACTTTTGGAAACCGCTTTGCTGGGTTTCCAAAAGTGGAGTTGCGGCCTGCTGCGCGCGCCCTATGGGCACACTGGCAGACCGGGAAGAGTTTTCCGGCACGCACATGTCGCGCCGAAAAACAGACTGGAACTTATTTCACTGCTGGGGCAGCGAAACTCTACGAGTTTTTTATCACCGTAAAAAGGTATCCCTGACCATTGGGTCAGGGATACCTTTTTGAGTATTTGGGAGGATTTATTAGAGATGAGAGGAAATTATCATGAATTTACTTGGGGTTGCTTATTACTTGATGAACTCTTCCAGATCGGACTTGGGCCGCACGCCCACGGACATGCCTGCGGGCTGGCCGTCCTTGAAGAGGATGAGAGCGGGGATGGAGGAGATCTGGTAAGCGATGGCCAGCTCGGGATTCTCGTCCACGTTGACCTTGCCAATCTCTACTTCAGGGTGCTCCTGAGCCAGCTCTTCCAGGATGGGACCGAGCATATTGCAGGGGCCGCACCAGGGAGCCCAGAAGTCCACCAGGACGTTGCCCTTTGCTTCCAGGACCAGCTCTTTGAAGTTGTTTTCGTTGATTTTATTGATAGCCATAATCAGCACTCCTTTTTTCTTTGGTTTTTTATCTTGACTATATAATACCCCAAGACGCAGGGATTTACTGTGATTTGGGCACCAAGATGTAAAAATTCTGAGAAATAGAGACAGGCCGCAGGGGAATAGAGTAGAGCCAGGAGGTGCTGCCTATGATCTCAGCCAGTCTTCTTCTGCTCCACACCCTTTGCCTGCCCTTGCGGGTGGGAAACCCCGGTTCCTTTCCTCGCCCTCTCCGGGCCGAGGAGGAGCGGGCCTATCTGGAGCGGCTGGCCCAGGGGGACCTGGAGGCCCGGAACAAACTCATCGAACACAACCTGCGCCTGGTGTCCCACATTCTCAAGAAGTATTACGTCCAGCCCAGCGACCAGGACGACCTGATCTCCATTGGGACCATCGGTCTTATCAAGGGGATCACCACCTTCAAGCCGGATAAGAAAGTCCGTCTGGCCACCTATGCCAGCCGGTGCGTGGAGAATGAGATTTTGATGTACTTCCGCAGCCAGCGGAAGTATCAGGGGGATGTGTCCCTCTCAGATTCTTTGGAGTCCGATGGGGAGGGCGGCGCTCTCTCCCTTATGGATGTGATTCGGGTGGACGACGACATGCTGGAAAACCTGGACACCCGGGAATCCTGCGCCCGGGTCCGGCAGTGCGTGGAGAAGTGCCTGACCCACCGGGAGGCCAAGGTCATCACCCTGCGGTACGGCCTGGACGGCCGGGAACCCAGGACCCAGCGGGAGATTGCCGCCGCCTGCGGCATCAGCCGGTCCTATGTTTCCCGGTTAGAAAAAAGAGCCCTGGAAAAACTCCGGGAGGAAATGGATCGGCCCCCATAAAACCAGTATAAAAAAGTGAAAAAAACATATCGTACAGCTCTTTACATTCGCAGTTTAACTTGATAAAATGGAAAAGTATATCGGCACAAAGGAGGAGCATTTCATGAAGAAGTCTCCCAAGGAAGAAAACAACCTGCTGTACGAAAGCCTGCTCCAGCTAAAGGACGTGGAGGAGTGCCGCCGTTTCATGCAGGACCTGTGCACCGTCAATGAACTCAAGGCCATGGAGCAGCGCATTGAGGTAGCCATGTACCTCCG
Source organism: Ruminiclostridium sp. (assembly GCA_017547425.1). Classification (GTDB taxonomy): domain Bacteria; phylum Bacillota; class Clostridia; order Oscillospirales; family Oscillospiraceae; genus Evtepia. The sequence goes on along the minus strand of JAFYPT010000027.1, from coordinate 3,621 downwards.
GGACGGGATGATCTATCAGGAGATCCTGAAGAGAACCGGTGCCAGCTCTGCCACCATCAGCCGTGTGAACCGCTGCCTCCAGTACGGGGCAGAGGGCTACCAGACCATCCTCCCCAGAATGGAAGCTTACTGGGAGGAGAACAAGGAATGAGCACCTATAACTCTCTATCTGCCTGCTATGACGACATGACTAAGGACGTGAACTACCCCGCCTGGGCAGATTATTTGGAATCCCTCTTTGCCGGGGAGAAGAAGCCTGTCCACACGGTCCTGGACCTGGCCTGCGGCACGGGCACCATGTCTTTCCTGCTGGCCGAGCGGGACTATGAGGTCATCGGCGTGGACTTCTCTCCCGAAATGCTGGCCCAGACCTTCGAGAAGGATCTCTCCGAGGGCAAGGAGCGGCCCATCTTCCTGTGCCAGTCCATGGACGAACTGGACCTGTACGGCACGGTGGATGCCTGCGTCTGCCTGCTGGACAGCGTGAACCACGTGACCGACCCTGCCACCCTACGGAAAGCTTTCCAGCGGGTGCGGCTCTTCCTGGAGCCTGGAGGCCTGTTTGTCTTCGACGTCCACACCCCCGAGCATCTGGAGGGCCTGGACGGGGGCATCTTTATGGACGAGACTCAGGATGCCTACTGCGTCTGGCGGACGGATTATGATCCCCAGGAGCGGATCTGCACCTACGCCATGGACGTCTTCCACCGGGAAGAGGATGACCTCTGGTTCCGGGATGGAGAGGTCCACGAGGAGTATGCCTATGCGTTGGAAGAACTTACCCGCTACCTGGAGGAAGCGGGCTTTGAGGATATCCGCCGGTATGGAAACTTGAAACAGAGCAAACCGGAAGCGGGGGAGGACCGAGTCTTCTTTACTGCCCGCAAGCCGGAATGACATGATACACCAGGAGAATAAGAAACTATGGATTATATTATACGAATGATCGCCAAGGACGCTCCCGTGAAGGCCATGGCCATCCAGGGACATGGCCTGGTCCAGAGAGCCCGGGAGATCCATAACACCTCCCCCGTGGCCACTGCCGCCCTGGGCCGCACCCTCATGGCCACCTCCATGATCGGTGAGACCCTGAAGGAGAAGGAGGGCTCTGTCACCGTCCGCATCAATGGCGGCGGACCTCTGGGCTCCATCCTTACCGTGTCCGACAGCGGCGGCAATGTCCGGGGCTATGTCCAGAACACCAACGTGGATCTTCCCCTGAAGGGTCCTGCCAAGCTGGATGTGGGCGGCGCTGTGGGCACCAACGGCGCCATCACCATCATCAAGGACCTGCGGATGCGTGAGCCCTATGTGGGCACCATCCCCCTGGTCTCCGGCGAGATCGCCGAGGACTTCACCGCCTACTTTGCAGAAAGTGAGCAGATCCCCACTGCCTGCGCCCTGGGCGTCCTGGTGGACCGGGACTACTCTGTGGCTGCTGCCGGCGGCTATCTGATCCAGCTGTTGCCCGGCGCTTCCGATGCTGACATCGATAAAATCGAGGCGGGCATCGCCAAGGTGGGCCAGGTGACCAACCACCTGAGCAAAGGGGTTTCCCCTGAGGACCTGCTGAAGGAAGTCCTCAGCGGCTTTGACATGGAGACCCTGGAGACCGTTCCCGTGGAGTACCGCTGCTACTGCAGCCGGGAGCGGATGCAGACCGCCCTCATCAGCATGGGCCGGGAGGAACTGTCTGACCTGATCCAGGGCCAGGGCAGGGCAGAGATGACCTGCCAGTTCTGCGATGCCGTCCACGTCTTTGAGAAGGCCGACCTGGAGGAGCTGCTGGCCTCCCTGTAACTGCGTAAAACCGGCCCGAATCGACCGAAAAAGGGGGCGTTTCGGGCCGGAAAAGTTTTTTGAAAAAAGTTGGATTTTTTCAAAAAAAGTATTGACTTTTCGGGGAGTCTAGTATATAATTCATCTTGTCGCTCGGGGTTGCGGGTACGCAAGAGCCGAACGAAAAGACGGAAGCATAGCTCAGCTGGGAGAGCACCTGCCTTACAAGCAGGGGGTCACAGGTTCGAGCCCTGTTGTTTCCACCATAGATTTGGCGCGGTAGTTCAGTCGGTTAGAACGCCGGCCTGTCACGCCGGAGGTCGAGGGTTCGAGTCCCTTCCGCGTCGCCAAATCGGGCACTGTACAGTGCCTGAAACGCCCAGGTAGCTCAGTTGGTAGAGCAGCGGATTGAAAATCCGCGTGTCGCTGGTTCGATTCCGGCCCTGGGCACCATATGCGAGTGTAGCTCATCTGGTAGAGCGCCACCTTGCCAAGGTGGAGGTAGCGAGTTCGAGCCTCGTCACTCGCTCCATGTGGTACCATAGCCAAGTGGTAAGGCAGAGGTCTGCAAAACCTCCACCCCCGGTTCAAATCCGGGTGGTACCTCCAAAATCCCGAACACGAAAGTGTTCGGGATTTTTATTTCTTCACTATTCTCTGTTCACTCTTCACTTTTGCCTCAGGAGACGATATGCCTTCTCCCGCTGGGAGAAAGTGGCACGGAGTAGTTGTGACGGATGAGGGGCAAGTTTCTTGGGGCGTGCGTCCGCAACAAAAACCGCCGCTGGGTTACCAGCGGCGGTTTCTTTTTTATCCTTCGGGTATGGCCACCTGATCCAAGATGCCGGATACAGCAGCCAGGACGATGCCGTAGTTGGTGATGGGTACCTTCTGCCGGTCTGCCTGGGCGATGCGGCCCATGACGTGGCGGCGGTTGAACATGCAGGCGCCGCAGTGGATGACCAGATCGTAGGGGGAGAGGTCCTGGGGGAAGTCGTTGCCCTGAACATGGTCAATGGACAGACCTTCGCCGACCTTCTTGCGGAGAAGAGCAGGGACCTTTTTCCGGCCAATATCCTCCTCGTTGTGGGTGTGGGAGCAGGCCTCGGCAATGAGGACCCGGGAGTTCTCCGTCAGGGCCTCGATGGCGCTGGCTCCTTCCAGGAAGGTACGGATGTCCCCCTTGTAGCCCGCAAAGAGAATGGTGAAGGCGGTCAGGATGCTCTCCGGGGGCTTCATTTCCCACACCTGGGGGAAAGAGTTGGCGTCGGTGATGATGAGCTTGGGGGGATGGGCAAGGGCGGCCAGGGTGTTTTGCAGGCAGTCGGTGGTGGTGCTGACCACGGTGCACTTCTTGTCCAGCAGTTCCCGGGTGGTCTGAACCTGAGGGAGGATCAAGCGGCCCTTGGGGGCTTCGGTGTCCTGGGGCATCACCAGCAGGACCAGATCACCGGGGCCAACCATATCACCCAACAGGGTACGGTCCCAGAAGTCGTCGGGGACCAGCTTCATGATGGCCTGAAGGAGCTCCGGGATGTTCTGCCCCGTCTGGGCGCTGACGGCCATCACGGACAGTCCCAGCTGCCCGGAGAGGGCCTGGGCGGCAGATTCCGCATTCTCCAGCAGGTCGGCCTTGTTCAGCAGGACCAGGGTGGGGACCTTCTTTTCCCGGATGGCTTCCAGCCATTCCAGCTCCTGGGTATCGGGGGCTCCGGTGAGGACCAGGATGGCCAGGTCGGTTTTCTCCAGAGCCTGCCGGGTCTTTTCCACCCGGAGCTTGCCCAGGTCGCCCTGGTCATCCAGACCGGCGGTGTCCACGAAGACCACGGGGCCCACACCGAT
>JAFYPT010000204.1 GCA_017547425.1 Ruminiclostridium sp. | reverse complement strand
TAAGCTGTTGCAAGACAGCGAGTTGGTGTTGATTGTAACGAGGGTCCACCCGTTCCCATTCCGAACACGGAAGTTAAGCTCGTTTACGCCGAAGATACTTGCCTGGAGACGGGCCGGGAAAATAGGTAACGCCAACACAAAAAAGGACAGTCTTTTGACTGTCCTTTTTTCTATTATAAAATCTGTTTGAGATTTGACAGAATCTATGAAACAGTAGTATAATACAGTATTAAACAAAATCCCAACAGTTGATTCTTATGACTAACATAAATGGAGTGAATACCATGTCTAAATATTTTGGTACTGATGGCTTCCGCGGCGAAGCCAATATGAATCTCACCGTTGACCACGCCTTCCAGGTGGGCCGCTTCCTGGGTTGGTACTATGGCCGTGACCACAAGGCACAGATCGTCATCGGCAAGGATACCCGCCGTTCCAGCTATATGTTCGAGTGCGCTCTGTCCGCCGGTATCACCGCTTCCGGCGGCGACGTCTACCTGATGCACGTGACCACCACCCCCAGTGTGTCCTACATTGCCAAGGTGGATGAGTTCGACTGCGGCATCATGATCTCTGCCAGCCACAATGCCTTCCAGGACAACGGCCTGAAGCTCATCAACCGCCACGGCGAGAAGATGGAGCAGGAGGTCATCGACGAGATCGAGGAATACCTGGACAGCAAGCACTACCTGCCCTACGCTACCGGTGAGAACATCGGCAAGGTCATCGACTATTCCTCCGGCCGCAACCGTTACATTGGATACCTGATTTCCCTGGCTACCCACTCCTACAAGGATATGCGTGTGGCTCTGGACTGCGCCAACGGCAGCGCCTGGATGATCGCCAAGAGTGTCTTCGAGGCACTGGGCGCAGAAACCCACGTGATCAACAACACCCCCAACGGCGTGAACATCAACGCTGACTGCGGTTCCACTCACATCGAGGGTCTGCAGAAGTACGTGCTGGACAACAAGATGGACATCGGTTTTGCCTTCGACGGCGATGCTGACCGCTGCCTGGCCGTGGACGAAAAGGGTAACCTGGTGGACGGCGACGGCATCCTCTATGTCTACGGCCGCCACATGAAGGATCGTGACAAGCTGGAGAACAACACCGTGGTCACCACCATCATGTCTAACTTTGGCCTGTATAAGGCTTTTGACGCTGCTGGTATCAACTACGAAAAAACCGACGTGGGTGACAAGTATGTTTACGAGAACATGCGTGCCAACGGTCACCTGCTGGGCGGCGAGCAGTCCGGCCATATCATTTTTGGCAAGTACGCCAACACCGGCGATGGAATCCTCACCGCCATTAAGGTTATGCAGGCTGTTCTGACCCAGAAGATGCCCCTGTCTAAGCTGACCCAGGATCTGGAGATTTATCCTCAGGTCCTGAAGAATGTCCGTGTCCAGGACAAGGAGCGGGCGCTGAACGACTTTGCTGTTCAGAATGTCGTCCGTGAAGTCTCCGAGCGCCTGGGCGACCAGGGTCGCATCCTCCTGCGCAAGAGCGGCACCGAGCCTGTCCTTCGTGTGATGGTGGAGGCTCCTACCCGTGAAATATGCGAGGAGAATGTGGATGCCGTCATCGCCGTTATGAACGAGCGTGGTCTGGTGGTTGAGGTGAAGAAGTAATGCTGAAAATTTCTGATCTGTTCGACCTGAACGACACCATCGCTGCCGACCTCTTTGCAGGCAAGACCTACGCCTGGGAGGTCCTGGGCGAGATCAGCGACTACATCCTGAAGCTGGGTGCTACCCTGTCCCTTGATGAGTACGACCATCCTGCTGAGGATGTTTGGATCGCTAAGGACGCTAAGGTTTTCCCCTCTGCTTACATTGGCGGACCCTGCATTATCGACCACGAGGCGGAGATTCGCCACTGTGCTTTCATCCGTGGCAGTGCCATCGTGGGTAAGAAGGCCGTGGTGGGAAACTCCGTGGAGCTGAAGAACGTGGTCCTCTTTGACTACGTCCAGACCCCCCACTACAACTACGTGGGCGACTCCGTCCTGGGCAGCCACGCCCATATGGGGGCCGGCTCCATCACCTCCAACGTCAAGAGTGACAAGACCCTGGTGGTCATCCGGGAGGGGGAGGAGTCCATGCCTACCCAGCGGAAGAAGGTGGGCGCCATCCTGGGCGATTACGTGGAAGTGGGCTGCAACAGCGTCCTGAATCCCGGCACCGTCCTGGGCCCTCACAGCAATGTTTACCCCACCTCCAGCGTCCGTGGTACCGTTCCTCCCCATCATATCTACAAGAATGAGAAGGAGATCATCTCCAAGAAGTAAGAAAAGAGAGACTCCCATGAAAAGCCTTCCCCCGAAAAACCTCTTTATTTTGTTTCTCACTGCCCTCATCTGGGGTACGGCCTTCGTGGCCCAGTCCGTGGGCATGGATCATATCGGACCCTTTGCCTTTAACGCCGTCCGCTCCTATGTGGGCGGCGTTGCCCTGATTCCGGTCATCCTGTTTTTCAACAGCCGGAAGACGGCGGAGCAGCGGCAGACCGAAAAGGCCAATCGGAAGACCCTCTTTGTGGGTGGTGTCTGCTGCGGTACCGCCTTGGCGGTGGCCTCCCTCTTCCAGCAGGTGGGCCTTCAGTACACCACCGTGGGTAAAGCTGGTTTCATCACGGCCCTGTACATCGTCCTTGTCCCCATCCTGGGTGTATTTTTCCATAAGAAGGTGGGCTTGAAGATTTGGGGCAGTGTGGTGATCGCCATTGTGGGCCTTTATCTGCTGTGCATGACCGGCTCCTTCCGCCTGGAACTGGGTGACCTGCTCATCCTGATCTGTGCGTTCTGCTTCTCCGGACATATTCTGGTCATCGACCATTTCAGCCCGAAAGTAGATGGCGTGCAGATGTCCTGCATTCAGTTCTTCACGGCGGCCATCCTGTCCACTGTGGCTATGCTCTTTGTGGAAGGGATGCCCACGGTCCAGGATGTCCTGCTGTCCTGGATCCCGGTGCTGTACTGTGGCGTCATGTCCTCCGGTGTGGCCTACACCCTGCAGATCATCGGCCAGAAGGGGGTCAACCCCACCATTGCCAGCCTGGTGATGAGCCTGGAATCGGTCATTGCCGTTCTGGCGGGCTGGATCATTCTGGGCGAGAGTATGTCCTCCCGGGAGATCCTGGGCTGTGTGCTCATGTTCTCTGCCATCGTCCTGGCTCAGCTGCCGGACAAGAAAAAAGCCTGACCCAAAGCCGTCCCATTCGGGACGGCTTTTTCAGTACCCCTCATCAGTCGCCTGCAGCGACAGCTTTTCCCCAGGGAGAAGCCTTTGGCCATAGCCTTCCCCCTGGGGGGAAGGTGCCCACGAAGTGGGCGGATGAGGGGAAATACATCATATTTTCTATTGCTTACATAGGGAAAATAACGTATAATAGTTTCGATAGTTAGAAAAACGTGGCGAAAGGGGGAGACTCTATGAGCGAAGAGAAGATCATCCGTCATATCCCGCCCTGCTCCAGCTGTGACCTGGAAGCCCTGGAGAGCTGGCTGTCTGATCTGGCCCGGGAGGGGCAGTATCTGAAGGACATCGGCCGGCGGAGCTGGCACTTCACCAGGGGTACGCCGGGAGAGGTCCCCTACCGCCTGGTCCCCGGACGGGACAAACCTACGGCGGGAGCCTATTTCGGCAGACATACGGACAGACTGCCTGAGGACCCGCCCCAGGTGATCCTGGACCGCTATTGGGACCAGGGCTGGGTCTATGTGACCCGTCAGCGCCATTGCTGCATCTTCCGGGGCGTGGATGGAGAGAAGGGGATGTTTCGGACCGAGCCGCGGATGCGGTCGGAGGATATTTCCCGGATGATCCAATGGGAGTGGCGGGAATTGCCCTTCTGCCTTCTGATGTTTTGGGTGGCATTCCCCCTCTTTCTGTACGCCATTGCCGGCTGGGGGACGCCCATCCTGGCCCTCAATGAATTACTGTGGGTTTATATGCTGACCCTGGCCGCAGGCTTGGTGCTGGTGGCTCAGCGGGTGATCCATCTCTATCATCTGGTCCGGCTTCGGCGGAAGCTGGACAGTGGGGGGCGTCTTGACCACAAAAAGGACTGGCGATCCGCTGCTCTGCGGACCCGGGCGGTGAAAGTCGCCCAGGTCGTCTTTCTGGTGGCCTGGACCCTCGGCAGTCCCTTCCTGCCCCTCTACCAAAGTGAGGACTACAACCTTTTGGAAGAGTACCCTGGAGACCCTCCCTTCCTCACAGCGGCAGAGCTGGTCCCCGAGGATGCCCTTTCCGACTGGGAAGGACTGTACTATGAGAACAAGGGTCTTCTCATCCCTGTCCATATCAACTGGTGGGAGACCGGCATGGTCCAGCCCCGCTGCGAGCTCTACTACCGTCTGGACTACTACGAGACCCTGACCCCTGCTTTGGCCGGGCAGCTGGCGGAAGAACTGCTCTATGAGGAACAGGGGGACTATGCCTACGCCGCAGACCCTCTGCCCGAGTTGGGGCTGGACTACGCTGTGGTCTATAACCAGGACCAGTCCGTCATCCTCCAGGAGGGCACCAAAGTGATGCAGGTCACCATGATCCAGGACGATGACGATTACCTCCCCCTGGAAGTCTGGACGGCCCAACTGGCACAAGATTTGCAAGAATAATGTTTCCGACTTGCAAAAAGTGTTGTATTCCTAAAGCAAATATAGTATAATGACTTTAAAAGGTAAAGACAGTTGATTTGCCTGCTATATTTACATGATTGAGGAGGTAACACAAATGGGTTACGATTATCACGGCAAAGTAGTCATCATCACCGGCGGTGGCCGTGGCATGGGTTTAGGTATCACCAAAGCGTTTGCCAAGAGTGGTGCCAGTGTCATCATCACCGGCCGTACCGAGATCCCTCTGAAGGTGGCCTGTGAGCAGCTTCGGGAAGAGTACCAGGCAGATATCCACTACCTGGTAGCCGATGGCGCAGACGAAAACAGAGTCAAAGAAGTGGTGGCCTGGGTCGTGGAAAAGTACGGTAAAGTGGACTTCCTTATTAACAATGCCCAGGCAGAGGTCCACGGTGTAGCCCTGGAAGACCAGACCAAGGAAACCTTTGATCTGGCTCTCAGCACCGGTCTCTATGCTTCCTTCTATTACATGAAGGCTTGCTTCCCCTATCTGAAAGAGACCAAGGGTTCCATCGTCAATATGGGTTCTGCCGCAGGTGTGGCAGGTCTGCAGGGCTTTGCTTCCTATGCGGCCGGCAAGGAGGCCATCCGTGGCCTGACCCGTGTGGCTGCCACTGAGTGGAGCATCTATGGGATCAATACAAACACCATCTGTCCTTCTGTGGCATCCGATGCCCTGAAGGAGTGGGCAGAACTTCACCCGGAGGAGGCCGCAGCAGTTATGGCTGGTACTCCCATGCGCTCCTTTGCCGATGCGGAGGAAAATGTGGGCGG
>JAFYPT010000203.1 GCA_017547425.1 Ruminiclostridium sp. | reverse complement strand
TTGCCGCTGGTGGGCTCTGCGATAATGGTGTCAGGGGTCAGGATCCCCCGGCGTTCCGCATCCAGGATCATGTTGTAGGCGGTGCGTGTTTTGATGGAGCCGCCAATGTTCACGGCCTCATATTTGACCAGCACGTCGGCAGAACCCTCTGGGACCATGCGGGAGAGCTTGACCAGGGGGGTGTTGCCGAGGGCTTCCAGTACGTTCTGATATACCAAAGGAGTGGCCTCCGTTCATTCCGAATCGCCCAGTGCGAAAAAAGCACAGGGGTACCCTACATTGTAATACAAACTCTGGAAAAACACAAACACAATTGTAAAAAAATTTGCATTTTTTGTGGATGGATCGCTTTGAGAGCATATTAAAAAAATATCCGGGAAAATTTCTGTTTGGTGATGGAATCACAGTACTGGACATGCTTTATCTGGTATCGTATAATCAACATAAAGGAGATAGAACTCAATCAAAAAACAAGGAGGATATTACAATGGAAAAATGGAAGTGCACCATTTGCAAGCATATTCACGAGGGCCCCATGACCCCCGATTTTGAATGCCCCGTCTGCCACCACGGTGCAGACAAGTTCATCAAGATGGACTCTACCGAGGCCGTCCCCGTCAAGAACCGCTACTCCGGCACCAAGACCGAGAAGAACCTGTGGGAGGCCTTCGCCGGTGAGTCCCAGGCTCGCAACAAGTACACCTACTTCGCCGCCGTGGCCAAGAGAGCTGGTTTCGAGCAGATCGCCGACATCTTCCTGCGGACTGCCGACAACGAGAAGGAGCACGCCGAGCTGTGGTTCCAGCATCTGGGTGAGGTGGGCGACACCGCCCAGAACCTGCTCCACGCCGCTGAGGGCGAGAGCTACGAGTGGAACGACATGTACGACCGCATGGCCCGTGAGGCCGATGAGGAAGGCTTCCCCGAGCTGGCTGAGCAGTTCCGCAACGTGGCTGCCGTGGAAAAGGCCCACGAAGAGCGCTACCGCCGCCTGCTCCACAACGTGGAGGCCAAGGAAGTCTTTGAAAAGAGCGGCGTGACCCTGTGGGAGTGCCGCAACTGCGGCCACCTGGTCCTGAGCACCAAGGCCCCCGAAGTCTGCCCCACCTGCTTCTTCCCCCAGGCTTACTTTGAGGTCCACGCAGAGAATTACTAAGATATCTCGAGATCCCCTCGGAAATTCCGAGGGGATTTTTAACAAGGGAGAAAGCCGGGACAGGGGAGAGTAATTCTTTTTGGAAAACGACAAAAAACGGCTTTACTTTTCCCAGATTGGCTGATATAATAATTTGGCAAGTGAACAAGCGCCAGTAGCGTAATGGATAGCGCATCAGATTCCGGTTCTGAGGGTTGGGGGTTCGAGTCCCTTCTGGCGTGCCAAAAAACCTGTTGCCCGTTGGGCGGCAGGTTTTTTGTTTTTGTACCAAAAGGGACTCGAACCCTGAGAGGGGGAGCGGCGGAAGAAGGACATGCCGGGGGCATGTCTGCGCCGCGAGGTCCGCAGCGGCTATGCCGCAAGGACGGCAGACGCGTTCGCGGCTGCGTCCCTTCTGGCGTGCCACACAAAAAAGCCTTGAAAACATTGAGTTTTCAAGGCTTTTTCTTTTGGTTTTGCTTCTCTGAACATGGGCCGAAAACAGAAAAAGCGCACAAAAAGCGCACAACGAAAAATGCGGATGCCCGGAAATCAAGGAAGTATCAGAATGAGGAGGGTATTTTTCGTGGCCCCCTCTTTTTGATGCAGGACTTTACAATCCTCTCTTTTTTTTGTTATTATAACAGATAAGAATGGTGTGTCCTCTGGTTATTAGGGCACATACATGGAAACATGAACAGGAGGGATACCATGAAGAAGCGACTGTTGAGCGTGCTTATGGCACTGACCATGTTGGTGGGCCTTCTCCCCATGGCGGCGTTGGCTGTGGAGCCCGATGACCAGGAGGTAACCTACGTTGCCAGTATCGGCATCGCCCAGAATAAGGATGCGGCTAAGGCTAAGGCTGCCCTTGCCGGGCATACCATCATTGACGTGGACCTGAACAAGGGTGCTGGGGGAGACTACGTTTATATGGGTTACACCACGACCACGGACCCCACGGAGGCCATCACGGGAATTGTTTTACGTGTTGGAAAAAATCCGCCCGATACCATCCGATGGTGTCCTGCGTTCTCTGATAACGCATTGAACTTGTTGGGCGGCGATATCACATATTATTTGGTGGGTGGCAGCCGTGAACCCAATACCTCCAGTCAGGGTGGGTGGATCGACCTGAACGGTCGTGCCGGTGGTGATTACATCTATATGTATGTGGCCCGTGATAATAGATATGAGGTGAACCGCAGTGCGCCGATCCGAGAATTGACGGTGACGGAAAACATCGAATTCAAAAACGGATGGACAACCGTTACCAATACCGATATTCAGGTTCAGGACCTGAACGATGGTGCAGGTGGCAAGTACCTGTATCTGCATAGTCGTCCTTTCCACTTGGCAGGACCGCATACGTTCAATTATCTGCAAGATGACAGCTCCAATTATTCGACCATTACCTATCAGTATATATTCAGAGACCACTTGGAGTTTTTATACTCAATGCCCAGCGTTTCTGAGTATATAACCCATGAGGGCCAACCGTATAAGCACTTGGGATGGAGATTGGATGATATCCCAGGGGAGCCGACAGGAACCAGCGCCTACTGGGACTCTGGCTACAAAGTGTTCCGGGCTGTCTATAGTGCGAATCTGACCCTGAACTATGACGCACGGGGCGGCGACTGGAACGGGGAAGCTCCTACCCAGGGAGGCACCCGATACATCAATTCTGGCTCCTCTGGAGTTCCGGGTATTGCCATGACTAAACTGAGCTTCACCATCCCGCCGGCACCGGAGTACAAGGAAGGCTATCATTTCCATGGCTGGTCCACGGACCCCTCTTCTGCCAAGGCAACCTATCAACCTGGCGATGAGATTGAACTGACCCGCGACACGACCCTTTATGCGATTGCCGGCGAGCCCTCTTATGAGGTCTATCTAGAGTACCATTATTCTACCTATAGTTGCTGTTCGAAGAGAGAATTAAAGGTGCATGATTTTTGGACAGAATGCGAATGCGGCATGGCGCCTTATTTGTACTATAGCCCCAGTTCCCATACGATTACCCTGGATGGTCAGCCCGTCTCTGTGGGAGCCTACACCATCAACGGAAACAACTATTTCAAGCTCCGTGACTTGGCAGCGCTGCTGACCGATACCCAGGCTCAGTTCCAGGTGAACTGGGAGCCTTCCACTCGCACCATCACACTGAATACTGGTGAGGCCTATACCTTTGTGGGTGGAGAACTAGCCAAGCTGGACGGGCAGAAGCTGCCGCTCAGGGAAACCAAGGCTTCCATTTTTGTGGATGCGCAATCGGTGACATTTGAGAGTTACAACATTGGTGGCAACAATTACTTTAAACTCCGTGACCTGGGCAAAGCTCTGGGCTTCAACGTGTCTTGGGATGATGCCACCCGCACGGTGAGTATTCTGACCGAGGAACCTTATTCGGAATAAGGATCACGATACCAAAACCGGGCGGCCCTTGGGCCGTCCGGTTTTTAGCCTGTCGAGAAAACGGAACATATCAGAGAAACCGAGAAAAAAGGAAAGAAACATTGGAGGACCTCCCTATGACTACCACCCCTGAAACCCTCGCACAAAAATACATCGATCTGGCCCATGAGATGGGAGCTACCGATGCGGTCTTCTTCACCCATGACCAGATCTGCTGGGACAGCCGCACTTTGCTCAAGTGCATGTATGGCTGCACCGACTGGGGCAAGAACCACACCTGCCCCTCCCGCCCCCACAACCCCACCATGGCGGAAATGAAGGAGATGTTCTCCCGGTACCGCTGGGGGATCATCATCCACACCAAGGAGAAGAACCTGTCTCAGAAGATCTCCCTGGCGGTGGAGGGTGCTGCCTACCACGACGGCTACTACTTCGCCATGTCCCTGTCCGACTGTGGCCTGTGCAAGGAGTGCGCCGCCGTCAGCTGTGAGGACTGCCGGTTCATGGCCCTCTCCCGCCCGGCTTTCCACAGCGTGGGCATCGATGTCTTCAAGACCGTCCGTCAGTTCGGCCTGCCCATCGAGACCCTGCCCACCAGGGATCACCCGGACCAGAACTGGTACAGCGCCGTATTTATTGAATGATTGCCAAGACAAAAAGCCAAGCGAATGCTTGGCTTTTTGTTATCTCTTTTTGTAGATCACCAGTTCCGGGTTTTCTCCGTTTTCCTCATAGGTGCACACCAGAAGGAAGTCCATGTTGGCGGCCAGACCGAAACAGCGGTCCCCGCCGAATTCACATTCCAGCTGATTGCCCAGATAGGTGGCATCGTCCTCCAAAAACGTCACCGTCCTGCCGTTGGGGAGCCGGTAGGGCAGGTTGATAAAACGGCCGGATAGGGCGTTCAGGCTCTCTACCTTGGGCATGCCCTCAATGCGGAGGTCGTTGAACTCCTCCATGAGCTGGCGTTTGAAGGCATCAAACGGCTCCTGTCCGCCAATGGATGCGTACCGCTTCCAGTAGTCCAGGGTGTATTCCCCGTCGGTATAGCACCACTTGCAAAAATCCTCGTTGAACTCCCCGTCCGGTTCCTTGCTGATGATCTCGTCCTCCAGGGCCATGCCGCAGCACCGGCAGGTCAGCTGCTGGGGTGCCCCCAAAAGGGTGTTGATGGAAACATCGAACAGCCTGGAAAGATGTTTTAAGGTCTCGATGTTCGGGGTGGTTTCGCCGGTCTCCCAGCGGGAAACGGCTTGGCGGGTCACGAAGACTTTTTCGGCCAGTTCGTCCTGGGACAGTCCCTGCTTGGTTCTCAGGGCAAGGATGGTATCTTTCGTCTCCATACAGCATCACCTCATGGGAATTGTACCATCCCCATGGCCCGGAGACAAGCAACCGGCAGTTGCAGAAGGGGACGGGATTTTGGGGGAATCCGTTGCGTTCCGGTTGGTTTCCTGCTATAATGACCCCAAGCGACCAAAGGGTGGACCCTTCGCCGGTCCCCCGTGTTTACTATCTTATAAGGAGACTACCGACATGAGCATTTCCTTCAATGTCCCCACCAATTTCGTCTTCGGCCAGGGTGTCATCCAGAAGCTGCACAAGCAGAAGCTGCCCGGCAAGAAGGCTATGATCGTCATTTCCAGCGGCAAGTCCACCCGCGCCAACGGCTACCTGGACACCGTGCAGGATCAGCTGACCCAGGCAGGCGTGGAGTACGCCGTCTTTGACAAGATCCTGGCAAATCCCGTCATCGCCAACGTTATGGACGGCGCTGAGTTCGGCCGTGCCAACGGCTGTGACTTCGTCATCGGTCTGGGCGGCGGTTCCTCCATCGACGCGGCTAAGGCCATTGCTATGATGATCCCCAACGAGGGCAACTACTGGGATTACATCTACGGCGGCACCGGCGGCGGCCAGCGCATGAAGAACAAGCCCCTGCCCATCGTGGCCATCCCCACCACCGCAGGCACCGGCACTG
>JAFYPT010000202.1 GCA_017547425.1 Ruminiclostridium sp. | reverse complement strand
TTATAGATCTCGCCCAGGGTCAGCCGATCCACTCCGGTTTCCGCCACCAGGGGCAGTTTGGTCCGCTCCTGGCCGTCCACCAGAACGGTGAGGGTTCCCAGCTCCTGACCTGCCGTCACCGGCGCCTGGACAGACTCTGCCAGATCTACGGTGGTGGTGATTTTCCCGGCCTCCCCCTTGGGCAGGAGGAGCTGGGTGCTTTCCGTCAGCACCGGCTGGACCTGGGTTTCCCGGCCCAACAGGACTTCGATGGGATTGATGGGCTCCGAGGGAGCCACGGTCACAAGGGCGTAGTTGGCAAAGCCGTAGCTGAGGGCAGCCTTGGCAGTCTCGAATCGGTCGGCCGAGGTTGGGGACCCCAGCACCACGGCGATGAGCTCCATGCCCTCCTTCTCAGCGGTGGCCGAGATGCAGTAGAGGGCGGCATCGGTGGAGCCGGTCTTCAGGCCGGTGGCCCCGTCGTAGAACCGGATGAGCTTGTTGGTGTTGGACAGCTGGAAGGTCCCGTCCCGGAGGGTATCCATCCAGATGGTGGTGTAAGTGCGGATGTCCGGGTGGTTTAGGATCAGCTCCCGGGACATGAGGGCAATGTCGTAGGCTGAAGTGTGGTGGCCCTCAGCGGGCAGACCGGTGCAATTCTGAAAGACCGTGTCGGCCATGCCCAGTTCCGCCGCCCGGGCGTTCATTTTTTCCACAAAGGCACTCTCACTGCCGGACAGGTACTCAGCCATGGCCACCGAGGCATCGTTGCCGGAGGCCACGGCGATGGCCTTAAGCATGTCGTGGACGGAGAACTGCTCCCCCTCTTCCATGTACACCTGAGAGCCACCCATCCCGGCGGCGTGGGCCGACACGGGGACCATGGTCTCCAGGGTGATGGCTCCGCTGTCCAGGGCCTCCATGGTGAGGAGCATGGTCATGACTTTGGTGACGCTGGCGGGTTCCAGTTTCTCGTGGGGGTTCTCCTCATAGAGGACCTCCCCGGTGGTCTTTTCCATCAGCAGGACGGCTTTGGCGTTGGTCTCTGGCCCTGCCGCCGAGACAGGCAGGAGGAGAAAACAGGATGTCAGAAGGAGTAAAATGGCAGCTTTCTTCATGGCAGGGAACCTCCCAATATGTTCTTCTGGAAGGTATGCGGCAGGGGAGAAAAGTATTCCGGGGTATGGCACTCCCTCTTGGCTCCCCCAGAGGGTGAGGTAAGAAAACGCCTCCCTCATCTGAGGGAGGCGTTGTTGATCATACCATTTCTTTCAGGCTCTCTGCCCAGGCGGTGTACTTGGCCACCTTTTCCTGGCAGTCGGTCTGGTCGGAACCAACCGCCAGCACGTAGACCTTGATCTTAGGCTCGGTGCCGGAGGGGCGGACGAAGAGGTCGGTGCCGTCGGCCAGACGATACTGGAGGACATTGGAACCCACCAGCTCCATGGTGGACACATTTCCGGTAGAAACCTCCACCTCAGAGCCGTCCTGGTAGTCCCGGCGGACGGCCACGGGAGTCCCGGCAATCTGGGTCAGGGGTTCGGAACGGAGCTTTGCCATGAGGGCCTTCATGTTGGCCATGCCCTCCAGACCGGGCATCACCAGATTCACGGTCTTTTCCCCGTGGTAGCCGTGCTTCTGGTAGAGGACGTCCAGAGCTTCCAGCAGGTTCATGCCTTGGGCGGCATACCAAGCGGTCATTTCGGTCAGAAGTAGGGAAGCGGTGATGGCGTCCTTGTCCCGGACGTAGTCGCCCACCATGTAGCCAATGGACTCCTCGTAGGAGAAGACCACGTGACCTTCCCCGGCGGCTTCCAGCTGGTTCTTCTTCTCGGCCATGAACTTGAAGCCGGTGAAGGTGTCGTAGAAGGTCAGGCCGTGGGCTTCTGCTACTTTGCGGGCCATGTTGGT
Organism: Ruminiclostridium sp.; assembly: GCA_017547425.1. Lineage (GTDB taxonomy): Bacteria > Bacillota > Clostridia > Oscillospirales > Oscillospiraceae > Evtepia. The sequence goes on along the minus strand of JAFYPT010000202.1, from coordinate 11,926 downwards.
GGTGACGATGGACTTGAGGGCCACGGGCTTTCCGGGCATGGTCCCGGCCCGTTCCTTGGCGGACAGCAGGTAGTCCAGCAGAAGGACACCGGTCTGGTTGCCGGAAATCTGCACGTAGTTCCCCTGACGGTCCTTCACCTGGATGGCCACCCGGTCGGCATCCGGGTCGGTGCCCAGAATGTAGTCGGCGTTGACCTCTTCGGCCAGCTTACGGGCCATCTCGAAGCTTTCAGGGGTCTCCGGGTTGGGGGACTTCACCGTGGGGAAGGTGCCGTCAATGACCATCTGCTGGGGGACACAGTGGAGGTGCTTGATGCCCAGTTCCCCCAGCACATAGGGGACCTGCTGGTAGCCGGTGCCGTGGAAGGGGGTGTAGACCATGGTGAAGGTATCCGCTACCTTGGCAACGGTCTCTTTGTCGTTGATCTGGGCCAGAACGTGACCCAGGAATTTGTCGTCGGTTTCCTTGCCTATGAGGGTGATGAGGCCCTGGGCCAGAGCGGTGTCGTAGTCCATGGACTTGACCCCGTCGAAGACGTCGATCTCCTCCATGACCTTGGCGATGGCGGCGGCGTGGTGGGGGGGTAGCTGAGCGCCGTCCTCCCAGTAGACCTTGTAGCCGTTGTACTCAGGGGGGTTGTGGCTGGCGGTCACGTTCAGACCGGCGATGCAGCCGTGCTCCCGGACGGCGAAGGACAGCTCGGGGGTGGGGCGCATGGACGCAAAGAGCTTCACGGGGATGCCGTTGGCTGCCATGACGCAGGCGGCTTCCTGGGCGAAACGGTCGGAATCGATGCGGCAGTCGAAGCAGATGGCTACTCCCTTGGCAGATGCTTCGGGGCCTTCGGCCAGGATGACCTGGGCAAAAGCCTGGGTGGCGTGGCGGATCACGTGGACGTTCATTCGGCGCAGACCCAGACCCATGACACCACGCAGACCGGCGGTGCCAAACTCCAGCATGCTGAAGAAGCGGTCTTCGATTTCCTGGGGGTTATTCTTCATGGCTTCCAGCTCGGCCTTTTCCGTAGGGGAGAGGGCAGGGCTGTTCAGCCAGCGTGCATAGCGTTCCTGATAAGACATAAGGATTCTCCTTTCCAGGGTCACTTGTGGTACCGGGTACCAAGGTTGATTTGAAAGGCCCGATAGACCTGCTCCAGGACCATCACCCGGGCCAGATGGTGGGGAAAGGTCATGGGGGACATGGACAGGCGCAACTGGGCCCGTTCCTTCACAGAGGGGTGGAGGCCGAAGGAACCGCCGATGACCAGAGCCAGGTGAGAGGCCCCCTCCACCGTCCATTTCTCCACCTGTGCGGCCAGAGCTTCGCTGGAGAGGAGCTTGCCCTCCACGCACATGGCAATGAGTTTGGCTCCCTTGGGGAGTTTCTGGAAGAGATTGGCGGCCTCCTTTTCCAGAGCGGCGTCGATCTGGGCCTGGGAGGGATTGTCGGGGAGACGTTCCTCGGGGAGTTCCGTGATGGTGAGCTTACAAAAAGCCCCCAGACGCTTTTCGTACTCGGCGCAGGCGGCGGCAAAGTGCTTTTCCTTCAGCTTGCCCACGCAGAAGAGGTGGATATTGACCATAGTATTCTCCTGTGGTTGAAAATAGTAAAAAACGGACAGCGGGAGGTCCGCCGTCCGTTTATCGTTGGTGTCATAGGGGAGTGGCGGCCTTAGCCGACGCTGGTGCGCCAATCCTCTTCGGGGATGGGCTTCTCCTGGATATCTGCACCCAGCTTGGAGAGCTTTTCCACGATGTTGTCGTAGCCGCGCTCGATATAGTGGATCTGCTCGATCTCAGTAGTGCCGTGAGCGGCCAGACCAGCCACCACCATGGCGGCACCGGCACGGAGGTCGGTGGCGCAGACAGGAGCGCCAGTGAGCTGCTTCACGCCTTCCACCACGGCGACCTTGCCATCCACCTGGATGTTGGCGCCCATGCGGCGAAGCTCATCCACGTAGCGCCAGCGGTTGTCCCAAATGCCCTCGGTGATGATGCTGGTGCCCTCTGCCAGGCAGAGAACGGCAGCAATCTGAGAGTGCATGTCAGTGGGGAAACCGGGGTAGGGCATGGTCTTTACATTGGTGCGGGTGAGCTTGCCTTCCCGGCGAACGATGAGGGCATCCCCATCCTCTTCCACCTGGACACCCATCTCCACCAGCTTGGCGGTGATGCAATCCATGTGCTTGGGGATGACGTTGTTGATGCGGACCTCACCGCCGGCAGCGGCCACAGCGGCCATGTAGGTACCGGCTTCGATCTGGTCAGGGATGATGGAGTAGGAACCGCCGTGGAGCTTCTTCACGCCACGGATCTTGATGACGTCGGTGCCTGCGCCCATGATGTCAGCACCCATGGAGTTCAGGAAGTTGGCCAGGTCTACGATGTGGGGTTCCTTGGCGGCGGGCTCGATGATAGTCATGCCGTCGGCCAGGGTAGCGGCCAGCATGATGTTCATGGTAGCGCCCACGGAGACCACGTCCAGATAGACGGGAGCGCCCTGGAGACGGCCCTGGGGAGCCACGGCGTAGATGTAACCGTTTTCGATCTGGATCTCGGAGCCCAGGGCGTTGAAGCCCTTCAGGTGCTGGTCGATGGGGCGGACACCCAGGTCGCAGCCGCCGGGAGGGGGCACCTCGGCCTTGCCGAAGCGGCCCAGGAGGGCGCCGATGAGATAGTAGGATGCACGAATCTGCCGAGCCAGCTCATAGGGAACATTCTGCTTGTTCACCTTGGAGCAGTCCAGCTCGACGGTGGTCTTATTGATGACGCGGACACTGGCACCCAGATCCTTCAAAATGCCGAGGATAAGGGTCACGTCGCTGATGTTGGGGACATTTTCAATGCGGCAGACACCGTCCACCAGTAAAGCAGCGGGAAGAATGGCCACAGCAGCATTTTTTGCGCCGCTGATCTCCACTTCGCCGTGGAGAGGCTTTCCGCCGTTGATCACATATTTAGTCAAAATGGGCACCTTCTTTTCAGGTATCGAGAGCAGACCCAGCGGGGAAGGCCCCCGGGTCAGTATATATCATTTCCGAAATCCGTACGCAAATGTACGCGGAACAATCAGCATATCCGATGGCAGACTGCAAGTCGCCATACTGCAAACATATTATAGCATCAAACACCGGAAAATAAAAGAAGAAAATGAGCAAAAACAGGTGCCCAGGCGAAAATATTTCAAATTTTATGAAAAAGTGACAGAAAAGCTACAGTCTAACGGGTCATCTTCCACTCGTGAGCGGAGAAAAAACAGGACCCCCTGGGGGGAGGGAAAGCATCGCACCTCCAAACAGGGCGGCATCGGTCGTTCTGCCTGGCGGAGAGCATGGAAAATCAGGGGAACAGCCTCCTGTTCTGTGAGGGTTTCAGGTGTCAGGCGGTGGGCAACCAACTCCTCCCGGGTAAAAAAGAGGGCAGCGCCCTGGTTAAGTATGTTCATGGGGACCTCCAAAGGTGGGTTTTGTGCTCTCCATTATACCGGAGGGACGGGAGACAGGGCAAATGCAATGATTGCCAGGGGAGGGGAAAAGAAGTTGGCAGGGAAGAAGGATTGTGGTATACTATAAAATTAAGGAAAACTATACCTGAAAATGAGGTGTTTGATTATGATGGAACTGAGAGAAGACATGGTCTCCCAGGAGACCGTATACGAGGGCTTTATCGTGAACGTCCGCATGGACAAGGCCAGACTCATGGATGGCCGCATCGCCAACCGGGAGGTGGTCTCCCACCCCGGGGCTGTGGCGGTCTTTGCCATGGATGAGGAGGATAATGTTATCCTGGTCAAGCAGTATCGCTATGCCATGGGGGAGGTAGTCCTGGAGCTGCCTGCCGGCAAGCTGGAACCGGGAGAAGACCCTGCCGACAGCGGTCTGCGGGAGCTGGCCGAGGAGACCGGCCTCATCCCCAAGACCTATGAGCCTATGGGCTGCATCTATTCCTCCCCCGGCATCTTTGAGGAAAAGATCTACCTGTTCTTTGCCAAAGACCTGGAGCAGGGCCCCGTCCACCCTGACGACGGGGAGTTTGTGGAAGTGGTCCGCATCCCCTATGCCCAACTGGTGGAGATGGCCGCCCAGGGAGAGATTAAGGATGCCAAGACCCTGGCCGGCATCCTGAAAGCCGCCCTGCTCCTGAATGAAAAACAGATCTGACAACGAGGGAGGGACACCATGGACCGAAAAAAGGTTTTGATCGTAGAGGACGAAAAAAACATTGTGGACATCCTCCGGTTCAATCTCCAGAAGGAGGGCTACGCCACCCTGGAAGCCTACGACGGCAAGGCCGGTCTCGAACTGGCCCTGAGAGAAAACCCCGACCTGATCCTCCTGGACCTGATGCTTCCGGTGATGAACGGCTTTGAGGTCTGCCGGACCATCCGGGACAAGGGTCTCAACACCCCCGTCCTCATCATCACCGCCCGGGAGACCGAACAGGACAAGGTCCTGGGTCTGGAGCTGGGGGCCGACGACTATATCACCAAGCCCTTCTCCGTCCGGGAGCTCATGGCCCGGGTGAAGGCCAACATCCGCCGGATGGCCATGGTCACCCAGGCGGCAGCCCAGGAAGTTCCGGCCAATCTTCTGGACCTGGGCCGTCTGGTCATCGACAAGGGGGCCGGTGTGGTCCGTAAGGACGGGGCCGACCTGGAACTGACCCAGAGGGAGTTCGACCTTCTGACCTATCTGGCTGCCAACGCCGGCAACGTGTTCTCCCGCCAGGAGCTCATGGAGCGGGTGTGGAACTACGAGGGCTATGTGGGTGACGTCCGTGCCGTGGACGTGGCCATCCGGAGACTGCGGGAAAAGGTGGAGGACAACCCCGCCCAGCCCCGCTACATCATCACCCGCCGGGGCGCGGGCTATCTGTTCCAAAAAGAAGCCTGATCATTGGCAGGCATCCCATAGAGGAGAGTGATATTCGTGCTGCGAAGTCTGCACATGAAACTGGTTCTCATCATGGTGCTGCTGGTGGTCAGTCTGATGACCATTGCCGGCGCCTTCCTGGTGAACTCGGTGAACCGCTTTTATCTCAATGAATTCTATTCCCAGATGGTGGAGGTCTTCAACAACGACCCGGAACTGGTCCGGGACCTGACCACCGCCACTGAGGATGAGACAGACGGGGCTCAGGCCCTGAACCAGGTCCTCAAGACCTACATGGGCGCCCTGGGTGTGGACGGCCGCAACCGTGACTACTACATCCTGGACGGAAAGACCGGTTCCTACCTGGCCGGTTCCAACGAACTGGAAGGGCAGTCTCTGGAGATGACTCCCAACCTGCTCACCGCCCTGACCCAGGGGGAGGAGGGTTCCAGAAGCGACCTGACTGCTTCCTACATGGACCTGGCTATCCCCATCGAACGAGGGGGGGAGTCCTTTATCATCTACATCCTGGACCAGAGAGTCTCTGTCCAGGAGCTGAACAATCAGATCTTCCGGCTCATCATCGAGGCTCTGGTCTTTGGCCTGGTCATCTCGGTCCTGCTGTCCTTCCTGCTGTCCCGGGCCATGGTGACCCCCATCGGGGCTCTGACCCGAGGGGCCAAGCGGGTGGCAGAGGGCGACTTCGGCCACGAGATCCAGGTTTCCTCCCACGATGAGATCGGCATCCTGACGGACACTTTCAACGACATGGCTGGTCAGCTCCAGAGCACCATTCAGGAAGTGGACAACGAGCGAACCAAGCTCTCCACCCTCTTCCTGCACATGACCGACGGCGTGGTGGCCTTCAATGGCCAGGGCGAGGTCATCCACTCCAATCCCGCCGCCGAGGAGATGCTGGACATGGCCATCCCGGTGGGAGGCTCCGTCCGATATCAGGATCTCTTTGGGGAGATCGCTCCTTTGGAGACCGTTTTGAATCTGGAGACCGACTGCCTGGAGAGCGAGACCGTTCGGGGAGAACGGATCCTCCTCTTCCTGATGGCTCCATTTGACCGGGAGAAGCAGGCAGGCGTTCTGGTGGTGGTCCATGACGTCACCCAGCAGGTGAAGAATGAGACCATGCGCCGGGAGTTCGTGGCCAATGTCTCTCACGAGCTCCGCACCCCGCTGACCAACATCCGCAGCTATGCCGAGACTCTGGCAGAGAACCCCGACCTGCCCCCGGACATGATGGGGAGCTTCCTGGGGGTCATTCTCAATGAGAGCGATCGCATGACCCACATCGTCCAGGATCTGCTCACCCTGTCCCGGTTCGATTCCGGTCACAGCCAGCTGACCTTCACCCGGTTCCCCTTTGGGGATGTTCTGCGGGACAGCTACCAGGCCGTCCTCATGGAGGCCCAACGCCATGACCATCAGCTGAAGCTCATGGGACACGAGAATCTGCCCGAGATTCGGGCCGACCGGGAGCGGGTCCTGCAGGTTATCATGAACGTCTTGTCCAACGCCATCAAGTACACCCCCGACGGCGGCCGGATCCTGATGATGGCTGGTCAGACCGGAGACAAGGTGTGGCTGGAAGTGGAGGACAACGGCATCGGCATCCCGGACGGAGACCGGGAACGCATTTTTGAACGATTCTACCGGGTGGACAAGGCACGATCCAGGGAGTCCGGCGGCACCGGTCTGGGGCTGTCCATTGCCCAGGAGATCATCCAGCGCCATGAGGGCAGCCTGACCCTGGTGGACCGGGAAGGTCCCGGAACCACCATCCGCATGGAGCTGAAGGTGGGAGGTCCCCAGGTATGAGAGGGAAGCTCACCCGCCGACAGATCGATCGGCTCGAAAATATCGCCATCACCCTTCTGGCCTGCACGGCCATCTTCCTGGTGAGCCAGACCAATCTCTTCCAGACCTTCGTGGGCCAGGGTACCGGCTCCTACAGCGAGGCTTATCGGGCGGTAGCCGTCACGGAACTGCCTGATGAGAGCCCTGTGGCCGTGATGGTCCAGAATGATCTGGGCCGCTGTGGTCTGCGATATGATACGGCTGGTGTGGATGAGGTCTACAGCCAGGGGCTGAAAGACCTACTCTACCACGCCCTGGATAAAATGGAAAAACCCAAGCGGAGCAGTCAGGAGGACTGGCAGCAGGTCATCACCCAGAGTGAGACCTGGGTCTGCTATGACTACCTCTATAATATTCCCTTTACCTCTGCCACCGGGCAGGAGGGATGGGCCAGACTGTTCCTGATCTCCTTCCGGAACGGTCAGGCAGAGGCCCTCTATGGCTTTGACCAGAATACCGGAGAGTACTGGGTCAGTCAGGTGGGGGCGGCCGGTTTGGCTCTCCCTGCCCGGGCCCGGGCCCTGGAGCCTAATCAGGTTCGTTTTGCCTTTGAGGACCCGGCCTTGACAGACCTCCTGCCCGGGTACATGATGGCGGACACTACGGCCCCCTCCTGCCAAGCGTATTCTTCCTCTAATCCTCTTATGTGGATGGACGAAACCGGGATTCGAACCATGCTGGAAACTGTGGGGTTCAACCTGCAGGCGGTCTCCATCTATGAGAGTGCCGACGGCACGGTGGTTCGGGAGGGCTCCGACACCATCCGCATCCAGCAGGACGGCAGCGTCATCTACCACGGTTCCGAGAGCGGAGAGGCCCGGTATGAGGCGGGATCCCTGGCGGAACTGGACCTGCGGGAGGAAGCGGAACGGATCCTGGAGCTGCTGACGGCAGATCGGACTGGTCAGGCGCGATTCCTCTGTCAGGGATGCGAGGAAGAGGCAGACGGTACCACTGTCCTCACCTACAGCTATTTGCTGGAGGGTGCCCGGGTCAGTCTGGGAGAATATGGCTGGGCTGCCCAGTTCCGGTTCCAGGGCGAGGCCCTGATCTCCTTTGAGATCATCTTCCGCCAGTATGACAGCACCGAAACACCCTGCGCTGTGCCGCCTGAGCGGCAGGCTGCGGCAGCGGCGGAGGCCCAGGGCCAGACTGGGAAGGAACTCCAGCTGTGCCACCGGGACGATGGCAGCGGCCTGACCAGAGCCCTGTGGACGGTTCGGGAAATCGGGTAAGGAGGGAAGACCATGGAACGGGCTAAACTAAAATTCACGGTCATCGTCCTTCTGGTGATCCTGAACATCATCCTGCTGGGGATCGTCCTCAGCCAGGGGGGTCAGGCTCGGGTCTATAAAGAGGCCGGACAGACCCAGGCGCTGGACTATCTGGACCAGAACGGCATCGCTGTGGAAGGGGATGTGATCCCCTGGGAGAGCACCCTGACAGAACAGGAAAAGTCGGCGGCCATTTCCAGCCAGATCACCACAGAGACCTGGGAGATCCGGTCCATGCGGCAGCCGGAGACCCTGCTGGTGGACTTTGTCACCAGCCTTTCCCAGCTGGGAGTCAAGTGTACCCGGATCGTCTCCATCACCGAGGGCTATGTTCACACGGTGGAGGGGGAGCGGACGGTGTTCACTCCCATCTGGACTATCATCACAGACAACGGCAGTTACCGTCTGGACTGCGCTGACGGAACCCTGAAAAAGTATTAAAAATCAGCTCCTGCATCCGCAGGAGCTGATTTTTTGCGTAAAAAGATCCCCTGCATACACAGGTACGCAGGGGATCGATCAGGTTTGGAAATTAAGCCTCTTCCATTGCCTTTGCGTCTTCGATTGCCTTGTCGCGTGCTGCGGGAGGTGCTTCCTCGTAGCGGACAAACTCGAAGGTGAAGGAACCACGGCTCTGGGTCAGGGAGCGCAGGTCGATGGCGTAAGAGGTCATCTCAGCCATGGGAACTTCTGCTTCCAGGATCTGGTCGCCGTCGCTGGTGGGGTTCATGCCCATGACGCGGCCGCGGCGCTTGTTCAGGTCGCCCATGACGTCGCCCAGGTAGTTGTCGGGAATGGTGACCTTCAGGGCACCGATGGGCTCCAGGATGGTGGGGTTGGCGTTTGCGATGCCTTCCTTGTAAGCCAGCTGAGCAGCGGTGCGGAATGCCATTTCGTTGGAGTCAACGGGGTGATAGGAGCCGTCGAACAGGGTAGCCTTCAGGCCAACCAGGGGATAGCCAGCCAGGACGCCCTTGGTGGCTGCGTCGCGGATGCCCTTCTCAACTGCGGGGAAGAAGTTCTTGGGGACGGAGCCGCCGAAGACCTCTTCGCAGAAGACCACATCATCGGTCTCGTACTGGGGTTCGAAGCGGATCTTAACGTCACCGAACTGGCCGGAACCACCGGTCTGCTTCTTGTGACGGCCGTGTGCTTCCACCTTCTTCTTGATGGTCTCGCGGTAGGGAACACGGTAAGCGCTCAGCTCAGCCTCAACACCGAAGCGGGTCTTCAGGCGGGAAACCAGAACGTCCAGCTGCATGTCGCCGGCGCCGGACAGGACCACCTGACGGGTCTCAGCGTTGTTGACCACGGTGAAGGAGGGATCTTCCTCGTTCATACGAGCCAGACCGGCAGCGACCTTGTCGTCCTGACCACGGGTCTTGGGAGCGATAGCCTTGGAGTAGCAGGGAGCTGCGAAGGGGATGCCCTTCAGAGCAACGACCTTACGGGAGTCGCACAGGGTGTCGCCGGTCTTGACCTTGTCCATCTTGCCGATGGCGCCGATGTCGCCGCAGGTCAGTTCCTTGACTTCCTCTGCCTTCTTACCGGTCATCTTGTACAGACGGCCCAGCTTCTCGGTGTCGCCGGTGCGGGAGTTGACCAGAGCCAGGTCGGAGGTGATGACGCCGGACAGGACCTTGATCATGGAGTACTTGCCGTACTGGTCGGAGATGGTCTTGAAGACGAAAGCGGTGGGCACGCCGCCGGGGGAGACGATGAACTCCTCGGTGGTCTCGCCGTCTGCCAGGGTAGCCTTGTGGAAGTTGCCTTCCATGGGGTTGGGCAGCAAGTCGACGATATAGTCCATCAGCATCAGGGAGCCGATGCAGTTGACAGCAGAGCCGAACAGGACGGGGAACATGGACAGCTCACGAACGCCCTGGCGCAGGCCGTTGATCATTTCGGGGTAGGTGAAGTCCTCACCGCCGAAATACTTGTCCATCATCTCGTCGGAGGTCTCAGCGACAGCTTCCTTCAGAGCCTCGTTGAACTCAGCAACGACGTCTTCCTTCTCGGGGGGGATGGCGACCTCGACGCGCTTGTAGTTCTGCAGCTCGTAAGCGCGCTTGTTCAGGGGGTCGATCAGGCCGGTGGTCACCTTGCCTGCGTCCCACATGGGAACCACGATGGGAGCGATCTTGTTGCCATAGCGCTCACGCAGAGCGTTGAAGGTTGCGTTGTAGTCGCTGTTGTCTTCGTCAATCTTGGAGATATACACGAAGCGGGGCATGTTGCGCTCTTCACAGTACTTCCAGACCTTCTCAAAGCCGACGGAAATACCGTCCTTAGCGGACATCACGATGATAGCAGCGTCAGAAGCACGCAGAGCTTCCATGACCTCACCGGAGAAGTCGAATGCACCGGGGGTGTCCAGCAGGTTGATCTTGCAGCCCTTGTACTCGATGGGAGCCACTGCGGTGGAGATGGAGATCTGGCGGCGGATTTCTTCTGCGTCGTAGTCGCAGACGGTGTTGCCGTCAGCGCTCTTACCCATACGGTTGATGGCGCCGGTCATGAACAGCAGGCTCTCAGCCAGAGCGGTCTTGCCGCTGCCGCTGTGACCCAGCAGACACACGTTACGGATGTTTTGGACGGAATAACTCATAACAATTCTCTCCTTATTTGAAAATTGGGGCGGGACATACATTCCCGTCCTCAAACGGGGATATTATCGCCAATAGATAGAGTATACATCAAGACTGGAAAGCTGACAACACATAAAACGTAAAAATTACTAAAAAAATGATATTTTTTCATCGGGTCATACAACAGGATGAAACATTTTGACTCCACAGATGAAAAAATGTGGCCATCAACAAACCCCGTCAGGGGAGGAGGACCTCCTCCACATAGCCGTCGGAGCAGTAGACAGTGAACTGGAAGTTCTCGTCTCTGTCCATGTCCCAGCCGGTGAAGGTCCAGAAGGCCCCATCCTCCGAGAGGGTTCCGGGGGACAGATCCAGGGAAAGTCCCTGGTCGATCAGGTAGTCGATGAGTAGGTTCCGGGCCTCTTCCAGGGTAAGGGGTTCCGTTTCGGTCAGGTTCTCCTCCAGGGCTGCGCCCTCGGCGGGAGCGGTGTCCCCAGCGATATCAGCTGCGGTGGGAGCTTGTACGGACTCGGTGGCTCCGGCGATCTCTGCGTCGGAACCGCCGAAGGGGAACATCTGAGGGGTCAGGACCACCACCATCAGGACCACAGCGGCTGCGGCACAGGCAATGGCCGCCCAGGGGCCTTTTTTCTTCTTTGCTGTGTTCATTTGGGGGACCTCCAATTGGGACAGAATGGCGGCGGTCAGGTCCTCAGGTGGGTCAAAGGACAGCTTTTGGAGCCGATGGTGGAGGGAAGTCAGGTCCCGGTCCAGGCTGCGGCAGTCTGGGCACTGGGCCAGGTGTTCTTCCAATCGTGGAGCATCCTGCTCGGTCAGATATCCGTCCAGACGGGCGTTGATGAGCTCTTCACAGTGTTCGCAGGAAATCATTCGGCCTTCCCTCCTTTCGCAGAATTAGACGGTGGAGGGTCCAAAAGGTTCCCCTCTGCCAGGAGCTTTTCCCGGAGTGCTCGTCTTGCCCGGGCCAGGCGGGACTTTACGGTGCCTATCTCAATCGCCAGGACCTGGGCGATCTCCCTGTAGTCCAGGCCGTCCATCTCCCGGAGGACGAGGATTACCCGGTGCTGCTCCGGCAGTTCAGCCAGAGCCTTTCGCAGGATGGCCTGCTCCTCCTGCTGGATGACTATGTCCTCGGGAGAAGGAGCGGTGTCCCGGATGGGAACCAGATCGGGGTCTTCCAGGGAAAGATCCCCCTGCCGTTTCTTTTCCCGACGATAGTGGTCGGTGCAGGCGTTGAGGGTCAGCCGGTAGAGCCAGGTGGAAAAGGCGGACCCTCCCCGAAACTGGGGCAGGGCCTTCC
>JAFYPT010000201.1 GCA_017547425.1 Ruminiclostridium sp. | reverse complement strand
TCAAGGACCACCCCGTCATGCTGAACCGCGCACCCACCCTGCACCGTCTGGGTATCCAGGCCTTCGAGCCTGTCCTGGTGGAGGGCCGTGCCATCAAGCTGCACCCCCTGGTCTGTACTGCATTTAACGCCGACTTCGACGGCGACCAGATGGCAGTTCACGTGCCTCTGTCCGCAGAGGCCCAGGCAGAAGCTCGTATCCTGATGCTCTCTGCCAACAACCTGCTGCGTCCCCAGGACGGCGGCCCTGTCACCGTTCCTACCCAGGATATGATTCTGGGTTCCTACTACCTGACCTACGAGAAGGATGCTCTGCCCAACCCCGAGTATCTGTATGACTCCGTGGCTGATGCTGTGGCCGCTCTGGATGCAGGCACCATCGACGAGAGCACCCACATCTGGGTGGAACTGAACGGCCGCAAGATGCCCACCTCCGGTTTCGAGGTCCGTCGTGTGGCTGGCACCGATGAACTGCCCAAGGAAGTCCTCCATGCCTTCTCCAGCCTGGACGAGGCCATGCTGGCCTACGACGAGGGCGAGCTGGAGCTGCACGTGCCCATCCTGGTCCGTATGACCGGTGAATTCCAGGGTGAGATGCGCACCCAGATGGTCCGCACCACCGTGGGCCGCCTGATCTTCAACGATGGCATTCCTCAGGACCTGGGCTTCGTGGATCGTCAGGATCCCGACCACTGCTTCGAGCCCGAGATCAACTTCGTCTGCGGCAAGAAGCAGCTGTCCAAGATCATCGACAAGTGCATCATTGCCCACGGCTTCACCAGATCTGCTGAAGTCCTGGATATCATCAAGGCCCGTGGCTACCACTACTCCACCCTGGGCTCCCTGACCGTCTCTATCTACGATATGACCATCCCCCAGAAGAAGTATCCTCTCATCAAGGAGACCGAGAAGGAGATCGTCAAGATCGAGCGTCAGTTCAAGCGAGGCTTCCTGACCAACGACGAGCGTTATCGTCTGGTCGTTAAGGCCTGGGAACAGACCACCAAGGACATCACCGAGGCCCTGCAGGAGAACCTGGACCGCTACAACCCCATCTTCATGATGGCAGACTCCGGCGCTCGTGGTTCTATGGCTCAGATCCGTCAGCTGGCCGGTATGCGCGGCCTGATGGCAGATACCTCCGGTCGTACCATCGAGATCCCCGTTAAGGCAAACTTCCGTGAAGGTCTGTCTGTTCTGGAGTACTTCATCTCCGCCCGAGGCGCCCGTAAGGGTATGGCTGATACCGCACTGCGTACCGCTGACTCCGGTTACCTGACCCGCCGTCTGGTCGATGTCTCTCAGGAAGTCATCATCCGCGAGAAGGACTGCGGCGTGAACGAAGGCATTACCGTCAGCGAGATCAGCGAGAACGGCCAGGTCATCGAGACCTTCGCAGAGCGCCTGAAGGGCCGCTACCCCGTGGAAGACGTGGTGGATCCCGCAACCGGCGAACTGCTGTTCACCAAGGATCACATGCTGACCATGGACGACGCCAAGGTCCTGGAGGACCACGGTATCACCAGCCTGAACATCCGCTCCGTCCTGACCTGCCGCGCACGCATCGGCGTCTGCTCCAAGTGCTACGGCATGAACCTGGCCATCGGCGAGCCTGTTGGCGAGGGCGAAGCTGTCGGTATCATCGCAGCTCAGTCCATCGGTGAGCCTGGTACCCAGCTGACCATGCGTACCTTCCATACCGGCGGCGTCGCCGGCGGTGATATCACCCAGGGTCTTCCCCGTGTCGAAGAACTGTTCGAGGCACGCAAGCCCAAGAAGATGGCTCAGCTGGCAGAAATCAGCGGCCGCGTGAGCATGGAAGAGAGCAAGCGTGTTACTATCTGCAACGTTACCATCACCGGCGACGACGGCGAGGTCGTCACCTATGCTCTGCCCTACAGCGGCGGTATCCGCTGCAAGGACGGCGACTACGTCACCAAGGGTGACCAGCTGAGCGAAGGCGCACTGTCTCCCCACGAGGTCCTGCGCATCCGCGGCGTCTCCGCTGTCCATGACTACCTGATCCAGGAAGTCCAGAAGCCCTACCGTCAGCAGGGCGTTGACATCAACGACAAGCACATCGAGATCATCGTTCGTCAGATGATGCGTAAGGTCCGTGTGGAGGAAGCCGGCGACTCCGAGCTGCTCTCCGGTGCTACCGTTGAGGTCATCGAGTATCTGGATGCCAAGGCAGCAGTTCAGGCCCGCATCGACGCAGGCGAGACCCGTGAGGACGGAAGCGAGCTGGCTCTGCCCACCGCCACCACCCTGCTCATGGGTATCACCAAGGCCTCTCTGGCCACCGACTCCTTCATGTCTGCAGCATCCTTCCAGGAGACCACCAAGGTCCTGACAGAGGCTGCCATCAAGGGCAAGGTGGACCACCTGCGCGGCCTGAAGGAGAACGTCATCATCGGTAAGCTCATCCCCGCCGGTTCCGGCCTGGCTGCTTACCGCCAGGTGAACCCCCGCGACGACGGCCGTGCCGAGGCCAAGCAGTCTCCCTACGAGGCTGTGGCTGAGGTAGCAGCTGAGAAGTTCGAGGAGGCTGAGGACGAGATCCTGGACATCACCTTCGAAGAGGACACCATGGAAGTGGTGGAAGAAGACGAAGTGGTTTCCATCTCCTTTGACGCATAATTTTTCCAGCAATGCAAAGGGCTGCGGAGTCATCCGCAGCCTTTTTGTTATCTAAAGGAAATTTTACAAAACGTCTACTCAATCCCTGAGGAATCTGCTATAATAGAGACAATAAAATGAGAGATGGAGGTCTTCCATGGAAAGATTCGGAAAACTCCAAGAGAAGCTGCAGGCAGCCCTGCCTGCTTTAGAATTACGGGCCCAGGAACCCATGCACCGCCACACCTCCTTCAAGGTGGGTGGTCCTGCCGCCCTGATGGCCCTGCCAAAGAGCACCGAAGAGCTGGCTGAGATCCTGAAGATCGCATCAGGGGAGGGGATAAAACCCTTCTTCCTGGGCAAGGGATCCAACCTGCTGGTGGCCGACGACGGTGTGGATGCCTTTGTCATCAAACTGGCCGGCGGACTCATGAAACTGGAACTGGAAGGGGAGACTACCCTTCGTGTGGGGGCCGGTGTCACCCTGGCCCAGGCGGCGGTTTTTGCGGCCGATCACGGCCTTGCCGGCCTGGAGTTCGCCCACGGCATCCCCGGCACTATGGGGGGCGGCGTCTTCATGAACGCCGGTGCCTACGACGGGGAACTGGTCCAGGTGATTCGCTGGGCAGAGTGTCTGGATGAGGAGGGTACTCTCCATCGGCTGGACAAGGACCAGATGGAGTTGGGCTATCGGACCAGCATCTTCTCCAGCAAGCCCTGGCTCATCACTGAGGCCTGTCTGGACCTGACCAAGGGGGATCCTGTCGCCATTCGGGAAAAGATGGCCGATTTGGCCCAGCGCCGCCGGTCCAAGCAACCCCTGGAATTTCCCAGCGCCGGCTCCACCTTCAAGCGGCCTCCCGGGCACTTTGCCGGCGGCCTCATTGAGCAGTGCGGCTTAAAGGGGAGAGCTGTGGGCGGTGCCCAGGTGTCGGAGAAGCACGCCGGTTTTGTCATCAACACCGGGAACGCCACCTGCCGGGATATCCTGGACCTGATCCACCTGGTGCGGAGCACCGTCCTGGAAGAGACCGGTGTCACCCTGGAACCTGAAGTCCGAATGCTGGGATGCAGTCTGGACAACTAACATAAGCAAAGGAGAATCATCATGAACGATCGCTTTTTTGTACTGATGCAGGCCATGAGCGGCAATGACCGCCATGAGACCCGTTTTGAGGAGTTCCATTCTCTGGCGGATGCAGAGGCCATGGTCCAGGGCTGGATGACCCGTTACATGGCGGTGGACTGTGTCCCTTACGATCAGGTGGATGCTGTCCGCGCAGAAAACGGCGGCATCCTGCCCGAGATGACCTTCCCTTGCCCCAAGGTGGAGAAGCCCCAGGACCTGATGGGCTACAACGGCTATTACAACCTGGGCGGTCTGGGTCTGATCTTCCATGTTTTCCTGACCGTGGTGGACGACGAGGAGTCTGCGCTCCGCTTCCGTGGTGTCATGAACCGGGAGTTCCGCATCGACACCGAGTACAGCGCCCGGGCAGATAAGATGCTGGGCCACCTGAACAACCTGGTGAATTGCTTCAAGGAAGAGGGCAAGGACGTCACCGAGGACGTGGATGCCATCCGTGACTTCTGGAAGCGGGACGGCTTCAACCCCTTCGAGGTCCCCGACCAGTATTTTGAGATCGAGGACAACAGCCTCCAGTATATCGTGGAAAAGGGCGATATGAACTGGGTCGGCTTCATGGACTAAAAAAAAGCAACAAAAAGAGCGTACCACTTGCGGTACGCTCTTTTTTCACGCATGTTTCTGTGGACGCATAGGATGGGTGGGAAGGAGGCGATGCCCATGGAGGAGAAAAGCATCTGGGTGGTGGGCGGCGACCGCCGACATTTGGCTCTGGTGGAGTTGCTGGAGGAGGACGGTCACACCGTTCACACGGCCGGATTAGGGGAGGAAACGGGGGAACCGTTGGGGCCTGGGTTGGCCCTGGCCCACTGCGTGATCCTGCCCCTGCCCGTCCTGGGAAAGGATGGCTTGATGCACACTCCTCTGAGTAAGGAGGAGATCTCCCTGCCGCAGATCCTGGAGCACATGCGACCTGACCAAGTCCTGTGTGGGGGACTGGTGTCTCAGGCCGTCTGGCAGGCAGGGGAGGAGAGAGGACTCCGGGTCTTTGACTACTACGCCCGGGAGGAGTGCATGGTGGCCAATGCGGTCCCCACGGCCGAGGGTGCCGTTCAGGCGGCCATGGAGCAGCTGCCCTTCACCCTCCACAGCGCCCGAGTGCTGATCCTGGGCTTTGGACGGGTGGGGAAGCTCACTGCCCACCGGATGCGGGCCCTGGGGGCCAGGGTCACCGTGGCGGCCAAGGGCTATGAGGACCTGGCCTGGGCGGCGGCCTACAACTACGAGAGTATTCATCTGGAGGACCTCAGCTGCGAGCTGGGGGGATTCCAGCTCATCGTGAACACCATCCCGGCCCAGGTCCTGGATGCCCGACGGCTGGCCTGGGTGGACCCGGCGGTCCTCATCCTGGACCTGGCGTCGGCGCCCGGGGGCGTGGATTTGCCGCGGGGGGAGGAGCTGGGTCTGAGAATCCTGCAGGCCCCGGGGCTTCCCGGACGAACGGCCCCTGTGACCTCTGCCAAGGCCATCCGGGATTCGGTCTATCACATTCTAAGGGAACTGGAGGAATGACCATGGAGGAGATCAGGGTGGGCTTTGCCCTCACCGGCTCATTTTGCACCTTGGAGAAGACGATGGCGGCCCTGGAGGACATCGCTGCCCGCTATCCCAGAATTTTGCCCATTCTGTCGGAATCCACAGCGGAGACCGACACCCGCTTTGGCCGGGCGGCAGAGTGGAAGGCCCGGCTGGCGGAACTCTGCGGGCCGGGTTACATTGGTTCCGTTCGGGAGGCCGAACCCATCGGCCCCAAACAGTTGCTGGATGTGCTGGTCATCGTCCCCTGCACGGGGAACACCCTGGCCAAGCTGGCGGCAGGGATCGCCGACACGGCGGTGACCATGGCGGCCAAGGCCCATCTGCGAAATGGCCGTCCTGTGGTGGTGGCAGTATCCACCAACGATGGCCTGGCCGGGGCCGGGCGGAACATTGCTGAGCTCATGTGCCGGAAGCACTACTACTTCGTGCCCTACCGCCAGGACGATCCGGAGGGAAAGCCCACCTCCCTGGTGGCCGACATGACCTTGGTGGCTGACACGGTCACCGCCGCCCTGGAGGGAAAACAACTGCAGCCGGTCCTCCTTGGACCAACGTAAAAAAGGGACCCGACAGTGTCGGGTCCCTTTTGGGGTGCTGGGAAGGAATTACTCCGTCATGGCGCGATACATGAAGGTCACGATCTGCGCCCGGATGCAGTTGGCATCGGGGGAGAAGGTGGTGTCGGAGGTGCCGGTGGTGACACCAGTCTCCACAGCCCACAGGACGGCACCTTCATAATAGGTGTCGGCAGCCACATCAGAGAAGGGATTCTCCGCCTCAGAGGGGATCTCGCCGGCGTTACGCCACAGGAAGGTGACAGCCTGGGAACGGTTGATGGTAGCATCGGGAGCAAAGGTGGTCTCGGTCATGCCGTTGGTGATACCATTTTCCACAGCCCACAGGACAGCCTCATAGTAGTAGCTGCCCTCAGCCACGTCGGTGAAGGGGTTCACGGTGGAGGTGGGAGCGGGCTGACCAGCCTCACGCCACAGGAAGGTCACCACCTGGGCACGGGTGCAGGGGTCGTTGGGGGAGAAGGTGGTGGCGGAAGTGCCGGTGGTGATGTTGTTGTCCACGGCCCAGACCACAGCCTCTGCGTAGTACTGGTCGGCGGGAACGTCCACGAAACCGGTGTTGGTGACGTAGGCCTGTTCGGTCAGCATGTTGGAGAAGATGAAGTTGCTGAGGAAGGCGTACTCGTCACGCTGATGGGCCTTGTTGGTCAGGGTATTGGCGGACAGGACCATGTTGATTTCGTTGCCGTTCATGTCTTCGCCCTGGTAAGCGAACATCTTCACACCCTTCAGGAAGGACTTCAGGCTGGCGGCATCACCGTTCAGGAAGCCTTCCATGGGATACTCGCCGGTGCCCTGGACCAGGACCTGGGCGCCCACGGGCAGGGAGGTGAAGTGGGAAGTGCCGTAGCCGTAGAAGACGTTGTCGCCCTCGTTGATGTAGCTGGCGTTCACCAGGGTCTTTTCGGGATATTCCACGAAGCCCAGGCAGTCCATGCCGGCGGTGGAACCGGTGGACACGGCCACCAGCTTTTCGTTGACAGTCCGCACAGCGTTGTTGGTGTAGCCGATGTAGGGCACACCTGCCTGGACGGCAGCCAGACCGGCGGCATCCAGGGCGTTGGCGCCGATGACAGCGGTGGCCAGGGAGGCATCGGTGGTGGTGGTGAAGTTCATGATCTCCATGGCCATACGGTCATAGTTGTAGGCCTGGTTGGTGATGCGGGTGGTGTTCACATAACCGGAGGCGCTGGGGGTCATGACGGCAGAAGTGCCGTTGATGTAGACCACGGGGGCGGCCTCGATGACGTAAGCGGTCACGTCCTCGTTGGCGATACCGGTGGCGGTCAGGACATAGGCGTCCTTGATGCGCAGGAAGTCAGAGTAGGAGCAGATGAAGTCGCCCTCATACTTGCCCTCGGTGACCATACCCACGGCCTTTCCTGCCTGCAGCAGGGCGTTGACAGCGGCCACAGCGTCCTCGGAGGAATTGGAGATGATCACATCGCCGCCCAGGTCGCCGGAGAGCTGGGTCTTGGCGTTGGCGGCTAGATAAGCCAGGGCGGACTCATAGTCCAGGGTGGTGCCCACAGCGGACTTGATGGTCTCGTAGGCGGCGGGCTCGGCGCAGGTGACCATGTCGAAGCCGCGGGTGTAGTTGAAGGCGGTGATGCCTTCGGAGTACAGCTCGTTCCAGTCACGGATGACGGTGCCCTGATACAGAACACCGTTGGCTACGGCGCGCTTGGCCTGGTACATGGAGACCACCATGGTGCCCTCGGGATAGGTCACGCCGTCATAGGTGAAGGGAGCGGTGGAGATGCCCACCTTCACGTCGTTGCGGGTCAGCCACTCGATCATGTCGTAAGCGGCCTGGAGGTTGGACTGATACACGCTGTCCAGGGGGATGATGTAGCACTCGGGGAAGAACTGACCGTTCTGACCTTCGCCGTCGTAAGCGGGGCGGAAGAGGTCAGCCTCTGCGCCCAGGGTGTCGGCGGCATCCACCAGCCAGGGCCCCACTTCGTTGTCGGTGTTCTGGTTGTTCAGGCAGCGGCTGTAGATCTCCAGCTGGTTGGTGAAGTAGCCGTCCTTGTTCTCTGCCACATACTGGGACAGACCCACCAGACCGTAGCAGGCGGCGTCGGTGGTGGCCTGAGAGTAGGCGGGCAGCTCCACGGTGTAGGCCACGCAGCCCTGCAGCATGGCGAACTGGGGGGTGTAGGAGGTGGACATATCGTCCCAGGGATAGGTCCAGTCGGGGTTGCCGCTGGCATCGCTGGTCAGATAGTCACGCATGGGGATGACATAGCTGTTGTACTCGAGGTTGTTGGCCACAGCTGCTGCGCCGAAGGCTTCGCCGCCGGGCATCAGGTAGTTGGACAGCAGGTCATACTCAAAGTTGGGCTCGTGGGGAGGGGAGCAGGGCTCTGCCTGGAAGGCGACCACCTGGCCGTGGAGCTCCAGCAGGGTGACGGGGTTGTAGGTGCCGATCATCTGCTGCATGTTCTGGGTCTCGGCCTGGGTCTGGAAGGAGTTGTCACGGTTCAGGTCGTAGCCGCCGGAGGAGTAACGGGTGACGTACATACGGCCTTCCACGTTCTCTTCGGGGACCAGGATGAAGAACACGTCGTCCAGCAGCTCGTCCACGTTGACGGTTTCCATCTCCTGGGTGTAATACGCATCCAGATCCACGGAACCGGACTTCTGGGAACCGGCAGCCACGCTCTCATCGGGCAGGATACCGCCCAGGAAGGAGGTCATGTCCTCGATGAGTTCGGAGGTGTGCAGGCCCAGGGCCTCGCGCTGCTCGGCCAGCTTGGCCTGGCCTTCCTCGGTGAAGCCGGTGAGGGTGTTGTATTCGATGGTTTCGTTTTCCACCAGCATCTGGGCGAACTTCAGGATGCCGTCGGCGGCAGCCACTTCGTTGGCGTGGATGTTGGAGTAGACCACGGGGACCTTATAGTCGATGAGGCCCTTTTCCAGGTCAGCGGCCAGGCCATCGGGGTCGGTCTCGGCCCGTGCGCACAGGGCCAGCCAGGTGGAGACGGTCTCGCTGTCCTTGGCGATGATCAGGTAGGGCATGTCATAGCCCAGGTTGGACTGGCCCATGCTCTCCTTGACCACATAGGGGGCGGCGGTGTTTGCGTTGTCATCGCCCAGGGTGGACAGGCGGTCCAACTCGGCGTAGATCTCCCACATGGTGTGGTAGCCAGCATAGGGCTTGATGATCATGGTGGTGTCGGAGGCGATCTTGGTGCCGTTCACGGTGGGGACCACGCGGAACTCGCCGCAGACGTCCAGATAGGCGCCGCCGTTGGCGTGGGGAGCGCTGGCGTTGCCTCGGCTCTGCATGGCGGTGGTGTCCAGCTCCATGGTCAGGTAGTGGTAGTCATCAAACTCCTCGTCAGGCTCGCAGACGGTCTTGACACTGTTGACGGTCAGGTAGTTCTGGTAAGCGGCGGGGACGTTCAGGGGGTCGATGACGTCGGGCTCGTTGGGGTACATTTCCGACTCACCCAGCAGGACCTTGAAACCCTCGGCGGGGTTGGCGTAGGAGGCCACACGCTCCAGGGTCCAGGTGACGGTGGCTCCCTCTGCCTGGGCTGCTGCCAGCACGTCGGCAGAGACAGGCACGGAGACAGCGATGGTGGTGTTCTCCGACAGGGAGAGGGTGACGGCATCGCTGAGTTCGGGGGCTGCCGGGGCGTTGGGGGCGGCCATGGCGGTGCAGGACAGCGCCATCACCAGGGCCATCACCACAGCCAGGAGCCGGGAGGTTGCTTTGGTCGTTCTCATGATGATAATTCTCCTTTCTTAACATACGCTTAAATAAATATGCGTGTATTCCCCGAAAAACGTGAATAACATACATATCATATCCAACCCAGTTTACCCCTTTCCCGGGGGCCTGTCAACACGTTCTGTCCCATATTTTTGTGGGATTTTCCGGAGGAGGGGACCCCTCGGAGAGCCCGATCCGCCCCCAGGGGTTTTATTTTTGGCTGTTTGGCCGGGTTGATAACATTCTACCACAATCATTACAGCTCGGACACAAGTTTGTAAGCTTTAAAATTCCATGTAATTGCGGGGGGGTGGAAAGTTTTGTATAATAAGGACACTTAGAAAAGGGACGAAGGGACTTGGGATTTCACCCCAATGACGAGGAAATCCCAAACACTAAGACATAATAATAAGGAGGAGAACACAAATGAAAAAACGACTATTGGCCATGATAATGGCGTTAGCCATGATGCTGTCGTTGTTGCCGATGAGCGCGTTGGCGGAGGGTGAAGCATCTGCGCAGCAAGCGAATTTAACGCCTGCAAACACTGTGGTCAAGCATAGTGATGGAACTACGCTGGCAACACTCTCCAAAACGGCAGAGGACAAAGGGAATGGAACCTACGATGTTACCCTGAGTGTGACTGCATCTGAGGTGATTGAATCTCAGCCGGTGGAGATCGTGCTGGTGCTGGATTCCTCTGGCTCCATGGCATGGTGTACAAGTGATGCAGAAATACATGAACATAAGAATAACTGTTATAGTAATGACCTGATTTGTACCAAAGATGTGCATCAACACAATCGAGAATGCATTAGTTGCAGTAACCCGAGGCACAATTCTTGGGATCATGGTCCCGAGTGTTTTAACTGTGGGCGAGACGAACACTACCACAGCCGTGATAACGGTTGCTATGCTGTTACTTGTGGAAAAGTAGAGCATACCCATGAAGGTGGCGGTACTGAATGCAGCATGGTTCCTGAAACCGGTACCAGAATGAGTATTGTTAAGGCCAAAGCAATTGAGATGCTTTCTGATATTGCGGATATCGGCGGTAACGTCAAGGTTGCGGTCGTTGATTTTGACAGCAAAGCATCTACTGCTTGTGGTCTGACCGCTGTTACAGAAGCAAATATTGCTGAAAATGGTCCTCTTGTTACTGCCATCAATGGTATGGTGGCAGAGGGAGGGACTCAACCTCAGAACGGTCTGTCCTTGGCAAACAGTGTTCTTGGCCAGGGAGATCAGTATGCAAAGAAAGTTGTAATTTTACTGGCAGATGGCGAAGCCGATAATCAAAATGCTGCAAACTCCGCAATTAATACTGCGGCTACAATGAAATCCAATGGCATCGAAATCTTCACCATTGGCTTCAAGACCGATGCAACTATGTTGAGCGGAATTGCGACCGATGCTGAGCACTACGCAACGGCAGACAGCGCAGTGGATCTGGAAGCAATCTTTGATAAAATCGTGAGGGGTTTGGCTGCTATGATCCTCGACCCCATGGGCAGCTATGTTGACCTGCAGGGAGGCGCAAATGGTGTTGCCGTTTCTCTTGACGGCACATCTTATGCAGAGGGCCTTGTAGTTACCCAGGAAGAGCAGATCGAATGGAATAAACAGGGTGGCCTGACCAAAACCCAGACTGTTACTCTGAATTACACTGTTAAACTGAATGAATCTGACTTCCTTGCAAACCACGATGCGGGTACCCACATTGTTGCTCTGAACGGCGATGCCAGACTGAATTACAGCTACATGAATCAGGGCGGCAGAGCCAGCTTCCCCCTTCCTACTGCTGAAGTTGGTATCGGTCAGCTGACCACGAAGGTTATGCTGGACGGCGAAACTGTGCATTCCAGCGTGGCTGGTAATGAGATCATTGTTTATCCGGATACCAATGCAAACTTCTCTTGGGAACTGCCCGCGGCTGAAATCAATGTGAATGGTGACACCTATGTGTACGTTGACAGCACTTACGATGGAACCGCCACCACAGCGACTTCTGCACCTGTGACCGCAGGCGCTCATACTCTGATTCACAACTATGTGAAGGTCGTCCCCAAGGGCAACCTGACCATTACCAAGGCCGTGTCTGGCTTACTTGATAATGATACTCTGCCTCAGGACTTCAAGATCACCGTGACCGGCCCCAACGGATACACCAATGACCTTAATCTGAGTGAGGCTGTGGATGGTTCTTCCTATACTTGGAATCTCAATGATTTGACTCCCGGTGAGTATACCGTAACCGAATCTAACTACAATGTCACTGGTTATAACGTCAACGCTACCGGCAATGGCACTGTGACTGCAACTGTGGTTGATAAGCAGACTGTTACTGCAGCGCTGACCAATGCGTATACTCCTGCAACCTACAACGTGACCTACGAGTATACCAATGATGCTCCCGAAGGGGCTCTTGCCGCGTCGGTCAACAACACGACTGCTCAGTACAAGTCTGAGGTCACTGTAGCGAATGAACCTTCTGTTGATGGTTACACTTTCAGCGGATGGAGCACGACTGATGCAGGTGTTTCCGATGGCAAGTTCTCTATGCCTGCAAAGGACGTTAAGTTGACTGGCTTCTGGAGCGCAAACACTGATACCAAGTATACGGTTGAGCACTATAAGCAGGAACTGAATGGTACTTATCCCGAATCTGCAAGTGAGAGCGAAACTCTGACTGGTACTACTGGTGAGACCGCAACTGCAACCCCCAAGAACTATGCAGGTTTCACTCATGCTCTCAATGCACAGGGCACCATTGAATCTGGTGAAATTACGGGTGATGGCAACCTTGTCCTGAAGCTGTACTACACGAGAAATGCTTATAATGTTGTCTACCAGATCACTGGTAGCCACTTTACAAATGAAAACTTTAAAACTCAGAGCGGTATTCTGTTTGAATCCCCCCTTAGCCTGATTGAAGATAACATGGCACAGGGTGGCTATGTTTGGTCTGGCTGGACTGGTCTGCCCACCACTATGCCTGATCATGATGTTATCGTAACTGGCTCTTACACGGCAGCAACTGACACTGCCTACAAGGTTGAGCATTACAAGCAGAACTTGGACGGAACCGACTACGACTTGGCAGACACCGATAACCTGACTGGTACCACTGGTGCAACTGCCACTGCAATTGCAAAGACCTATACCGGCTTTACTTTCGATGAGTCTGTGACTGGCACTGTCAAGTCTGGTGCCATCGCAGCAGATGGCGGCCTGGTTCTGAAGCTGTTCTACACCAGAAATACTTATGATATTGTCTATAAAGTCACTGGCGACTATTTCGTAACCGATAGCTACAAGACAGTTAACGGTGTGAAGTTTGGCGCCGAACTGACCCAGATTACTGACGATATGGCAAAGCAGGGCTATGAATGGTCTGGTTGGACTGGCCTACCCGCTACTATGCCTGCAAACAATGTCACTGTAACTGGTTCTTACACTGCAGCAACTGGTACCGCTTACATCGTTGAACATTACAAGCAGAACCTGGATGGCTCCTATCCCGAAACTGCAAGTGAGACTGAAAACCTGACTGGTACCACTGGTGCAACCGCAACTGCAAGTGCAAAGACCTACGTCGGCTTTACTTTCGATGAAGATGTTACTGGCACTGTCAAGTCTGGTACCATCGCACCCGACGGCAGCTTGGTTCTGAAGCTGTTCTACACCAGAAATACTTATGATATTGTCTATAAAGTCACTGGCGACTATTTCGTAACCGATAG
>JAFYPT010000200.1 GCA_017547425.1 Ruminiclostridium sp. | reverse complement strand
GGCGCTTTTCTACATATACCCGATAAACCATGTTTACTTTACCTCTTCCTTCGCACGCAGAGCTCGAGCGCCGATGTCTCTGCGGCAGTAAGCATTTTCAAATGTCACGTTGGCAGCCTGGGCGTAAGCCTTCTCGATGGCTTCCTCCAGAGTCTTGCCGATGGCGGTCACGCCCAGAACACGGCCGCCGGAGGTCTTCAGGACCCCATCGTCCAGCTTGGCGCCGGCCACAAAGACTTCCGCATCCAGGTCAGCAGGGATGGTAATGGGATAGCCGCTCTGGTATGCCTTGGGGTAACCGTTGGAGGCCAGGACCACGCAGCAGGCGTGCTTGTCGGCAAACTTCACCTCGGTCTCTGCCAGCTTGCCCTTTGCCGTTGCCTCCATGACGGTGAGCAGGTCGCTCTCCAGCAGGGGCAGGACCACCTGGGTCTCCGGATCGCCGAAGCGGCAGTTGTACTCGATGACCTTGGGGCCCTTCTCGGTGAGCATCAGGCCAAAGTACAGGCAGCCCTTGAAGGTACGGCCCTCGGCATTCATGGCCTTCATGGTGGGCAGGAAGATGGTCTCCATGCACTCCTTGGCCACGGACTCGGTGTAATAGGGGTTGGGTGCCACGGTGCCCATACCGCCGGTGTTGGGGCCCACGTCCCCGTCACCCACACGCTTGTGGTCCATGGAGGAGACCATGGGGATGACCACGTTGCCGTCGGTGAAGGACAGGACGGAAACTTCGGGACCGGTGAGGAACTCCTCGATGACGATGTGGCTGCCGCTCTCGCCGAAGACCTTGTCTTCCATGCACTCCTTGACGGCTGCCACGGCCTCTTCCCGGGTCATAGCCACGGTAACGCCCTTGCCCAGGGCCAGGCCGTCGGCCTTGACCACGGTGGGGATGGGAGCGGTCTCCAGATACTTCAGGGCCTCGTTCAGGTCGTTAAACACATTGTACTCAGCAGTGGGGATCTTATACTTCTTCATCAGGTCTTTGGAGAAGACCTTGCTGCCTTCCAGAATGGCGGCTGCCTTGTTGGGGCCGAAGCAGGGGATACCCTCCGCCTCCAGCATATCCACAGCGCCCAGGACCAGGGGATCGTCGGGAGCCACCACCGCAAAGTCGATGGCGTTCTCCTTGGCGAACTTGGTAAAACCTTCCAGGTCCTTGGCACCGATGCCGGTGCAGACCGCATCGGCCGCGATGCCGCCGTTGCCGGGGGCTGCAAAAATCTCCGTGACCCGGGGGCTCTTCTTTAGGGTTTTAATGATGGCGTGCTCACGGCCGCCGCCGCCCACAACTAAAATTTTCATGGGTCAGAATCCTCCTCTTAGTGGTGGAACAGGCGCATGCCGGTGAAGGCAACCACCATGTTATAACGGTTGGCGGTCTCGATGACGTTGTCATCACGGATGGAGCCGCCGGGCTCCACGATGTAAGCCACGCCGGACTTCCGGGCGCGCTCCACGTTGTCGCCGAAGGGGAAGAATGCGTCGCTGCCCACGGTGACACCGGACTGGGTGGCGATCCATGCCTTCTTCTCCTCTGTGGTCAGGGGCTCGGGCTTGACCTTAAAGGTGTTCTCCCAAACGCCGTCACGCAGGACGTCCTCGTACTCGTCGGACAGGTACACGTCGATGGCATTGTCGCGGTCAGGGCGGCGGACGGAATCCAGGAACTGCAAACCCAGGGTCTTGGGATGCTGACGCAGGTACCAGTTGTCGGCCTTGCTGCCTGCCAGACGGGTGCAGTGGATGCGGCTCTGCTGGCCGGCGCCCACGCCGATGGCCTGGCCGTCCTTGACGTAGCAGACGGAGTTGGACTGGGTATACTTCAGGGTGATGAGGGCCACGATCATGTCGATCTTGGCGCTGTCGGGCAGCTCCTTGTTTTCGGTGACCAGGTTGGTCAGCAGGCTCTCGTCGATCTTATAGTTGTTGCGGCCCTGCTCGAAGGTGATGCCGAAGACATCCTTGCGCTCCTGAACAGAGGGCACGTAGTTGGGGTCGATCTTCACGATGTTGTAGCCGCCCTTCTTCTTGGCACGGAGAATCTCCAGAGCCTCGGGGGTGAAGTCGGGGGCGATGATGCCATCGGAAACCTCGGGCTTCAGGTAAGCAGCGGTGGCGGCGTCGCAGGTGTCGCTCAGGGCTGCCCAGTCACCGTAGGAGCACAGACGGTCTGCGCCGCGGGCGCGGATGTAAGCGCAGGCGATGGGAGACAGCTCGGCATCCTCCTCCACAAAGTAGATGGCCTTGTCGGTGTCGCTCAGGGGCAGGCCCACAGCGGCACCAGCGGGAGAAACATGCTTAAAGGAAGCGGCTGCAGGCAGGCCGGTGGCCTCCTTCAGTTCCTTGACCAGCTGCCAGGAGTTGAAGGCATCCAGCAGGTTGATGTAGCCGGGCTTGCCGCCCAGGATCTCGATGGGCAGTTCTCTGCCGTCGTTGACGGAGATGCTGGCGGGCTTCTGGTTGGGGTTACAACCGTACTTCAGTTCCAGTTCTTTCATTCTGCACTTCTCTCCTGTTACTGATTCTTATTGATGATGGTCTCTTCGTAGGAACCGGTCTCCAGGTCAGTGAAGCGGACATACAGAGAGATCTTGTTGTTTTCGTTCAGGTTGTTCCAAATCATCTGGGTGAACTCTTCCATGTCACCGCCGATGGCGATCCGCTCGGGCTCACCCTGGAAGGTGGGGATGGGGTTGCCGTCAGTGACGTAGGTGTGGATGAAGTGACCCACACCGGCCAGGCCGGGATACTCGTAGAAGTAGCGGGCACAGGCGGAACCCTCTGCATCGGCGCTCTTCAGGATGGACATCCTGTAGCTGCCGTCGGGGGACAGCAGACCGGAGATGCGGGGGGTCCAGTTGGGGCCGTCGGGCTCAAACTCACGGGTGCGGAGGGAAGCCTCGAAGGACAGGCCCTTCTCCAGGAATTCACGGACGGTGTCGGTCTGGTCGCCGTTGGTGACGATCAGGCCACGGCCCACCTGGCGAACGGGGTGATAGATAATCAGGCTGGGGTCAGCCAGCTTGGCGGGGTCGTGGGCCTCGGTGCGGATGCCGTCGGCTTCGGGGATGAAGACACGGTTGCGGCTATTCTCGCTGCGGCCCATGATGAAGTATGCCACCACGGACTTGGCGCCGTCAGGGGTCTTGCCGATGACGATGCCGCGGCCGGGGTAAGGATTCCCGGCCAGCAGAGCGGCCAGATCTAAATTCTCATAAATGTTCATTGGACGTTCCCTTTCCCGATTTCTTCGGATACCATTTGGGTGGCCTGGGGCAGGAGAATCCATTCCGCCTGCTCCATGACACGCTTCTGCAGGACCTCGGGGGTATCCCCGGGGAGGATATCAACGGCCTTCTGGAGGACGATCTCGCCTCCGTCGGGCACTTCGTTCACAAAATGTACGGTAGCACCGGTGACCTTCACGCCATACTCCAGGGCTGCCTCGTGGACCTTCATGCCATAGAATCCCTGGCCGCAGAAGGAGGGGATCAGGGAGGGATGGACATTCAGGATCCGGCGGGGCCACTGGCTGGTGAAGTTCTCGCTGAGGATGCTCATGAAGCCGGCCAGGACGATGAGCTCCACCCCGTGGTCGGCCAGAGCCTGGGAGATGGCCGCCTCGAAGGCCTCCTGGCTGCCCAGCTCCTTCCGGCTGCACACCACAGCGGGGACCCCGGCATTCTCAGCACGGGTGATGGCGTAGGCCTTGGAATTGCTGGCGATGACCAGCACGATCTCACCAGCAGTGAGGACGCCGCTCTTCTGGGCATCTAGCAGGGCCTGGAGATTGGTTCCTCCGCCGGAGACCATCACAGCGATCTTGGTTTTCATCACAGGATCACCTTTTCCTCGCCCTCGACGATCTCGCCGATGACATAAGCGGTCTCGCCGTTGGCTTCCAGGATCTCGATGGCCTTCTCCACCTCATTGGCGGGAACCACGATGCTCATGCCAACGCCCATGTTGTAGGTGTTGAACATATCACGCTCGGGCACGTTGCCAGCCTTTGCGATCAGGTCAAAGATGGGCAGGACCTTCACGGCGCTCTTGTCGATCTTTGCGCACAGGCCGTCGGGGATGGAACGGGGAATGTTCTCATAGAAGCCGCCGCCGGTGATGTGGCTGATGCCCTTCACGTCCACCTGCTCCAGCAGAGCCAGGACGCTCTTGACGTAGATGCGGGTGGGAACCAGCAGAGCCTCGGC
>JAFYPT010000199.1 GCA_017547425.1 Ruminiclostridium sp. | reverse complement strand
TGCAGTCGCTCTTCACAGTACCCCAACTCTTCTTCCGTCAATGGGATTCGAAGCCGCTTGATAGTCTTTTTATCGATCCACCACAACCCACATTTCAGATACTGATATCGTATCTCCGCTTTTACTTCTTGAATTTTGTCGAGGGCACATTTCCCAAAATCATAGAAAAAAACTTCTCCATATCTTGCGCTGTAGATGGCCACTCTATTTACTTGGTTTTTCTTTAACTTGTTGCTAGAATCTTCCGCATCCTTGGCTATCGAATCTAATATGTAATATCCCATCAGTTGTCTTGCATCCGCAATTCGCCATTTACTTTCTTTATGAACTTTGAAGTCATATATAACACCATCTATATAGACATCTGCATCTGCTCCGCCAACCATCCTTGACCCTATACCAAAGGTCGGATTAAATACAATCACACCATTCTCTTCTACTAATGGCAAGAATTTCTCTACGAAGACATCTGCCAATAATTTTAAGTCTTGAACAACTTCCACATCTTCTGCTGTAAGTTCAAATTTCGGGTTTTGTGTTCTCCCGCCCCGTTTTTCCTGTTCTATTTTTCCCAACAGAACACAAATATCCAGAATACGTTGGCTAAAAACACTATCTTCCGCTATCGCCTCAGAAACCTCCTCCAGAATACCTCTGTACCAATTCAGCCCCTCAGCACGTTCAGTTTCATAACCAAACCACCTGCTAGAACTCATCGTAAACATTCTCTCCGCCACCAACCCTGATAGCGCATCATCTTTATAATCCTTCACCTTCTGTGCTATAAGGAACCGTGCCAAATAATCAAACGCAACACCGCTACGCATCGCCAGATATTTACTCGACAAGTTGTATGGCATAAGGCATGGTTGCTTTTTATTGAAACACGGTCCGCCACTCAGGGACGTAAATTCTTCTTTCTTAGGCGTTATCTGCTTTATTGCATCCACAATTGCTTTCTGCTTTATCCCAAACGGGTGTGTTAAGCTCATAATAAACACCTCCGTCCATAGTGTATCACCATATAGGTTTTCCTGCAACGCATCTGGGCCGATGTGGTCATCGGCCCCTACGATTTTGTTCCTGACATAACAAAAACCAGGCTCTCCCAAAGGAGAGCCTGGTTTTATATCCTCGAAGAGTTCCGCTGTCCGCAGACAGCGGAATAGGGTCAAATTCGTTTTTCTGGTGGCTTCGCCGCCGGAAAAACTCTTCTCAGCCCCCAGTGTGCCCGTAGGGCGCGCGCAGGGGCTGCAATCCCCTCACTTTATGGAGCCCAGCGAAGCGGGTCCATAAAGTCCTCAGTTAGAAGCGGTATCGGGGTCAGCGTCGTCGCCCCACAGCATGTTCTTACGCAGCTCTGCGCCGACGGTCTCCATCTGGTGCTTTGCCAGGATGGAACGCTTGGAGTTGAAGAAGGTACGGCCGTTCTTGTTCTCTGCGATCCACTTGCCAGCGAAGGTGCCGTCCTGGATGTCGTTCAGAACTGCCTTCATGTTGGCCTTGGTCTGCTCGTAGGGCAGGATGCGGGTGCCGGAGACGTACTCGCCGTACTCAGCGGTGTCGGAGATGGAGTAGTTCATCATAGCAACGCCGCCCTTGTTGATCAGGTCGATGATCAGCTTCATCTCGTGGATGCACTCGAAGTAAGCGTTCTCGGGCTCGTAGCCAGCCTCGACCAGAGTCTCGAAGCCCAGCTTCATCAGTTCCACGACGCCGCCGCACAGGACTGCCTGCTCACCGAACAGGTCGGTCTCGGTCTCGTCGTTGAAGGTGGTCTCCATGATGCCGGCGCGTGCGCCGCCGATGCCTGCGATGTAAGCCAGGCCCAGGTCGTATGCCTTGCCGGTAGCGTTCTGCTCCACAGCGATCAGAGAAGGAACGCCCTTGCCAGCAACATACTGGGAGCGGACGGTGTGGCCGGGGCCCTTGGGAGCAGCCATGAACACGTCAACGTCTGCGGGGGGCTGAATCAGCTGATAACGGATGTTGAAGCCGTGTGCGAAAGCCAGAGCCTTGCCAGCGGTCAGATTGGGAGCGATGTCCTTGTTGTACATGTCAGCCTGAGCCTCGTCGTTGATGAGGATCATGATGATGTCAGCCAGCTTGGTAGCCTCAGCGACGGTGTAAACCTGGAAGCCGTCCTTCTCTGCCACGGGCCAGGACTTGCCGCCCTGACGCAGGCCGATGATGACGTCGCAGCCGGAGTCACGCAGGTTCAGTGCGTGAGCGTGGCCCTGGGAACCGTAACCAACGATAGCGATCTTCTTACCATTGAGCTGGTTCAGGTCGCAATCCTTCTCATAATACATTTTTGCCATAGTTGAACTCTCCTTTAACCTTGGTGTCTTCATCAATCGTGTACTTGCCGCGTTCCAGAGCGACCATACCGGTACGGACCATCTCGACGATGCCGAAGTCCTCCAGCAGTTCCTGAACTGCGTCGGTCTTCTTCTCCTCGCCGATGACGGACAGGGTCAGGGTCTCCTTGGAGACGTCAATAATCGCGCCGCGGAAAATGTTTGCGATCTGGATGATTTCGTTCTTGTCCTCGCTGTTCTTAGCGCGGACCTTATAGAGGACCAGCTCACGACGGATGGACTGGCTGGCCTCCAGCAGCTTCACAGAGTGCACAGCGCGCATCTTGTTCAGCTGATTGCAAATGAGGTCGGTGTGGTTGTCGTTGGTCATAACCTCGATGGTCATACGGGAGACCTCGGGGTTCTCGGTGACGCCGACAGCCAGGGACTCGATGTTGAAGCCCTTACGGGAGAACAGTCGGGAGATCTGGGACAGAACGCCGGACTCGTTGTCCACCAGGACAGATAAAGTACGCAGTTTCACGTTATCCATGTTCTTGACCTCCTTTTCTTAGTTGACCAGGAATTCGGTGATGTGCTTACCGCCGTTGACCATGGGACGGACCAGCTCACCCTCGTAGATGTCGCAGTCGATGACGGAGCCCTGGCCCTTCTCTGCAGCTTCCAGAGCGGCCTTGACAGCCTCTTCCAGTTCCTCCACGGTCTTGACGTAGAAGCCCTGCAGTCCGTTGGCCTCAGCCAGCTTGGTGAAGCTGGGGCCACGCTCGGTGGTGGTCTGGTAGTAGCGCTTGTCATAGACCAGCTCCTGCCACTGACGGACCATGCCCAGACGGCGGTTGTTCATGACGAAGGTGATGATGGGCAGCTTGTAGAACTCCTCGGTGGACAGCTCGTTGCAGTTCATGCGGAAGGAGCCGTCGCCGGTGATGTGGATGACGGTCTTGTCGGGGTTGCCCATCTTTGCGCCGATGGCTGCGCCCAGGCCGAAGCCCATGGTGCCGAAACCGCCGGAGGTGAGCAGCTGACCGGGATAGTCAAAGTGGAAGTGCTGGATAGCCCACATCTGGTGCTGACCGACGTCGGTTGCCACGATGGTGTCCTGGGGGCAGATACGAGCCACGGTGTTCAGGATCTGCTTGGGGGTCATGACATGGCTGTCGTCGTACTGGGTCTCGGTGGGGAAGGAGAAGACGTACTTCTTCCACTCAGCATGGTCGTACTGGGGAACCTTGCGGTTCAGCAGCTCCAGGACCTGCTTGGCGTCGCCGATGATGTGGTGATCGGTCTGGACGTTCTTGTTGATCTCAGCGCGGTCGATGTCGATGTGGACGATCTTTGCGTTGCGAGCGAAGGTGTCGGGCTTCAGAGCCACACGGTCGGAGAAGCGGCAGCCAACAGCGATGAGCAGGTCGCAGCCGTCGCAGGCCATGTTGGAAGCCTTGGAGCCGTGCATACCGATCATGCCGGTAGCCAGGGGGTCGGTGCCGGAGATACCGCCGCCGCCCATCAGGGTGATGGCAACGGGTGCATCGATACGGCGAGCGAACTCACGGAACTCCTCGTGGGCACGGCCGCGGACCACGCCGCCGCCGCAGATCAGCATGGGCTTCTTGGACTCAGCGATCATGTCCACCAGCTTGTTCACGTCGCCCTGGTCGGGTTCGGGCATCTTCAGAGCGGAGGTGCGTGCACGCTCCATCAGGGAAGCCAGGCGGCCGGAAGAAGCATGCTTCTCACGGGGCAGGTACTCAAACTCGGTCTTGGCAGCGGTAACGTCCTTGACGATATCCACCATGACGGGGCCGGGACGGCCGGAGCGAGCCACAGCGAAAGCCTCGCGGACGGTGTCAGCCAGGTCGTTGACATCGCGGATCAGGTAGGTGCACTTGGTGATGGGCATGGTGATACCGGTGATATCGACTTCCTGGAAAGCGTCCTTACCGATCAGGTTCTGGGGCACGTTGCAGGAGATAAAGACCACGGGGGAAGAATCCATGTATGCGGTGGCGATGCCGGTGGTCAGGTTACAAGCACCGGGGCCGGAAGTGGCGAAGCAAACGCCCACCTTGCCGGTGGAACGAGCATAGCCGTCGGCTGCGTGGGAAGCGCCCTGCTCGTGGGCGGTCAGGATGTGAGTGATCTTATCCTGATAGTGATAGAGTTCGTCATAGACATTCAGAATGGTGCCGCCGGGATAACCGAACACGGTGTCAACACCCTGCTCCAGCAGACATTCCAGTAAGATCTTGGCGCCAGTCATTTCCATAACTGTTTCTCCTCCTTTTAGTGTGTAACTTTTTCTGAAAAAAGAATGGGGCAAACAAAAAAGCTCTGATGGTTTTCCGTGCCAAACGTTAAAACCACAAGAGCTTGCAAGCTGCAAATCTGATTCGAAAGTGTCCCCTCGTTCAAGGGATGCTTCGTCAAAGTGAATCTTCGTTCTGCGTCTCTGTTCTGGGCATAACATCTAGCATTATTCCGGTACTACTACATGCAGTAGTACCCCAATAATGCTGACAGTCGCCATGTTCAGTTCAGCAAAATGCAGGTTCATCATAACGCACATCTCCATACTGTAACTGGTGGGGGGAATCTTTGTGACCTAAAAGATAGCACTTTCCCCGTGGTCTGTCAATCGGTTTTTTCCTTTTTTCTGTTTTGTTGTCCTGACAGATATCTGCCCGGACTTTTTTGTCAAGGTTGACGTTTTCGGGTTACCAAGTTTTCTCCATTTCCTTGACTTTTTGGTAGATTTCCTCATTTACGGGGACACTCATACCAAAACGGTCTGCCATACGGATGACAGCACCGGCGAACATGTCAACCTCGGTCTTCCGATGGGCCAGTCCGTCCTGGCGCATGGAAGGCTTGGAGTCAGGGGCCAGAGAATCCACCACGGCCAGGCTTTCCTGCAGGTCCTTCTGGGTGAGCAGGACGCCCTGGCAGGCACTGATCTTCCGGACCTCGTTCATGGCGGCGATCATCAGGTCCCGGGCAGGTCCGGGCTTCTGCACGCCTTCATAGTCCACCTCGAACATCATGCAGGCCTGGTTGACACCCACGTTGAGCATGAACTTGCTCCACATGATGTGCATGATGTCGGGTTCCTTTACCACGGGCAGGCCTGCGGCGGCGAGAAACTCCACCACCGCGTCCAGCATTTCCGCCTGGTCGAAGTAATCCTCCTGAGGGATACCCACGAAGATGTTTCCACCGGCCCCACGGCGGACCACGGTGTTGCCCTCCCGGACGGGGTCCATACCCCGGGTGACGGTGGGGATCACCTTGCCCATACCGAAGCGCAGACCCAGGGTCTCTTCGCTGGTGGTGCCGTTGAGGAGGGAGAGGATGATGGTGTCCTGCCCCACAGAGGAGGCGGCCAGGTCCATGGCATCTGCCAGGGCGGGGTCTTTCACGGCGAAGATCAGCAGATCGGTCTCCTCTTCCTCGCTGCCATCGGTGAACCGGAAGTCACAGCGGGTACCATTATAATAGATCCCCTCTGCCTGATACCGGGCCAGACGGTCTCCATCGGCCAGAAAACGAACCTTCTCAGGCCCCAGCAGTTTCACAAAGGCATCGCCCACCATGGTTCCCATGGCGCCGGCGCCGACGATGGTCACGTTTTCGATCATAACAGCGTCCTCCTGCCTGTATTTTCTTACAGCACAATACATGATTGTACCACATTTTTTCCACACTGCAACCCTAATTTTACGAGTTTCATCCATTTCTATACATTCTTTTTCGATTTCCAAGCAGCACCCAGGATAACCCCCTCCCCTTCCCATCCAAACGAAAACGTGGTATACTATGAAATTATCCTATGCTTTACGAAAGGGGGCTTTCTGTGGACAGCTTTCTCTTCAGCGTGCAGGCCACAGCCCCTGTCTTTCTGCTGATGGTCCTGGGCTATCTCTTCCGGCGGCTGGGTCTGCTGGATGACCGATTCTGCAAAGTCAGCGACAAGTTCGTCTTCACCGTGGCCCTGCCGGTGATGCTCTTCCGGGACATGGCCACCACCCATCTGCGGGAGACCTTTGACCTGCCCTACGTTCTTTTCTGCGCCGGGGTGACCACCCTGGTCTTCTTCACCATCTGGGGGCTGGCCCGACGCCTTCTCAAAGACAAATCTCTGGTGGGCGAGTTCGTCCAGGTGTCCTACCGGTCCAGCGCCGCCATTCTGGGCTGCGCCATCATCATGGGCATCTACGGGGACACGGGCATGGCTCCCCTTATGATCATCGGCTCGGTCCCTCTTTTTAATATCTACGCCGTTCTGGTCCTCACCCTGGAGGGACCCAAGTCCACCGGGGACCTGGCCCATCGGCTGAAACATGCAGGCAAGGGCATCCTCACCAACCCCATCATCCTGGGCATCCTGCTGGGCACCATTCCCTCCCTACTGGGGCTGGAGGCCGTCCCCCCCATTCTGGACTCCACCCTGGACCTGCTGGCCCGGGTGGCCACCCCTCTGGCTCTCCTGTCTCTGGGCGCCACCTTCCGGGGCAAGAAAGCCCTGGGGCAGATCAAGCTCTCGGCGGTGGCCTCTGTCATCAAGCTTCTGATCC
>JAFYPT010000198.1 GCA_017547425.1 Ruminiclostridium sp. | reverse complement strand
TGCATGGGCATCCTGGGGGGCACCGGCATCACCGTGGAGGGTATGGATCCCAACTCCCTCCAGGGAGACAAGGGCGTTTGCGATGTTCTGGCCCGGATGGGCGGCATCATCCGCGGGCAGAACAACCAGATCTCTGCCCAGCCCGGTACTCTGACCCCCACCCTCATTGACGCCCGGAACATCCCTGACCTGGTTCCCGTCCTGGCGGCAGCGGCTGCCACCGCCCCCGGTGAGACCCGGGTGGAGGGGGCTGCCCGTCTGCGCATCAAGGAATCCGACCGCCTGATGACCACCCGCCAGACCCTGAACGCCCTGGGCGGTGACGTGGAGGAGACCGAAGAGGGTCTCATCATCCGGGGCAAGGAGCGGCTCTCCGGCGGCACTGTGGATGCCCAGGGGGATCACCGCATCGCCATGCTGGCGGCGGTGGCCTCTGTGGTCTGTGACGGCCCGGTGACCATCACCGGAGCCGAGGCCATCCGGAAGTCCTACCCCACCTTCTGGGACGAATTGCGGGCCCTGGGCAAGGACGTGACCGAAGCGTAAATCTTATCAGGCTCCCTCGTGAGAGGGAGCCTTTCCCCCTTGACGGAACAGGGTTTCTGTATCATAATGTACAGATACTAACGACATGAGGAAAAAACTATGAGCAGTATCTATCACGGTCAGCTGACCGTTTCCATCTTTGGCCAGTCCCACGCCCCCGGTATCGGGGTCACCGTGGACGGCCTGCCTGCCGGTGAGCGGGTGGACCTGGAGGAACTCCAGGCCTTCCTGGCCCGACGGGCTCCCGGCGGCAATGCCTGGTCCACCACCCGGAAGGAGGGGGATGTTCCCGAGTTCCTGTCCGGTCTGGCCGACGGGGTCACCTGCGGGGCACCCCTGGCGGCAGTCATCCGCAACACCAACACCCGGAGCAAGGACTATTCCAACCTGAAGGACATTCCCCGGCCCGGCCACGCCGACTACACCGCCCAGGTGAAGTACGGAGGCTTCCAGGATGTGGCTGGCGGCGGGCATTTCTCCGGCCGTCTGACGGCCCCTCTGTGCATCGCCGGCGGCATCTGCAAGCAGATTCTGGCCCGCAAGGGCATTACCATCGGGGCCCACATCGCCGCCATTGGCGGTATGCCTGACCGACCCTTCCACCCGGTCCATCTGGATGAGGAGACCCTGCTGGCACCTGCTGCCAAGGAATTCCCCGTTCTGGACGAGGGCGCCGGGGAGTGGATGCGGGACCTCATCGCCCAGGTGAAGACCGCCCAGGACTCCATCGGCGGTGTCATCGAGTGCGGCGTCATCGGCCTGCCCGTGGGCCTGGGGGACCCCATGCTGGACGGCATGGAGAACCGCATTGCCCGCCTGATCTTCGCCATCCCCGCCGTGAAGGGGGTGGAGTTTGGCGCAGGCTTCCAGGTGGCCAACATGCGGGGCAGCCAGAACAACGACCCCTTCTACATGGACGGGGACCAGGTGAAGACCCGCACCAACCACGCCGGCGGCATTCTGGGGGGCATCACCAACGGCATGCCCCTCGTCTTCCGGGCGGCTGTGAAGCCCACCCCCTCCATTGGACGGGAGCAGGACAGCGTGAGCCTGTCCCGGAAGGAGGACACCAAGCTGGTGATCCAGGGCCGCCACGACCCCTGCATCGTCCCCCGGGCGGTGCCCGTGGTGGAGGCCGCTGCCGCCATTGCCATTTACGACGCCCTGCTGGAGCAGGAACGGAGGAGATAACCTATGAGCTTAGCAGACCTGAGAAAAGAAATTGATGCCATCGACGATGTGCTGGTCCAGGCCTTTGCCGACCGCATGGACATTGTGGCCCAGATCGCCGAGGCAAAGAAGTTGATTGACAAGCCTGTCCTGGACAAGGGCCGGGAGCGAGACAAGCTGGCGGACATCGCCTCCAAGCTGCCCCCCGAGCTGGAGCAGTACGGCTATACCCTGTGGAATATGCTCTTTGAGATCAGCCGGAGCTATCAGAACTCTCTGAAGCAGGAGCCCTCCTCCCTTCGGGTGGAGATCGAGCAGGCCATGGAGAATACCCAGCCTCTCTTCCCTCCCTCTGCCACCGTGGCCTGCCAGGGCACCGAAGGAGCCTACGCTCAGCAGGCCTGTGAGAAGGTCTTCAAGCACCCCCAGATCATGTACTTCGGCAGCTTCGACAGTGTGTTCTCGGCTGTGGAGAATGGCTTCTGCCAGTATGGCGTCCTGCCCTTGGAGAACAGCACGGCAGGTTCGGTCACCCAGATCTACGACCTGATGCTGGAGCATAAGTTCAAGATCGTCCGGGCCACCCGCCTGAAGATCGACCACAACCTGCTGGCCAAGCGGGGCACCAAGCTGGAGGACGTAAAGGAGATCTTCTCCCATCCCCAGGCCATCAGCCAGAGCTCCGGCTTCCTGGAAAAGCTCAAGGCCAAGGGCGTGGTGGTGACCCCCTGCGAGAACACCGCCGTGGCCGCCCAGCGGGTGGCTGAGTCGGATCGGACCGATGTGGCGGCCATCAGTTCCTACCACTGCATGGAGCTCTACGGTCTGAACCGTCTGGCCGCGGACATCCAGGACCAGGGCAACAACCACACCCGGTTCATCGTCATCTCCAAGAATCTGGAGATCTACCCCGGCGCAGACAAGACCAGCTTGATGATGGTGGCCCCCCACCGTCCCGGCTCTCTCTACCAGATCCTGGCCCGGTTCTACACCCTGGGCCTGAACCTGATCAAGCTGGAGAGCCGACCTCTGCCCAACCGGGACTTTGAATTCATGTTCTACTTCGATCTGGAGACCTCGGTCTACTCCGATGAGTACATCCGCATGATCGACGACCTGGATTCTATCTGCGACGACTTCCAGTACCTGGGCAGCTACAGTGAGGTGATCTGATGAAATGCGGTCTGCTGGGAGAGAAGCTGGGCCACAGCTATTCTCCCGAACTTCACGCCTTCTTTGGCGACTACGACTACGAACTTTTTGAGGTGCCCCAGCATGAACTGGGGGACTTCCTGCGGACGGGGGACTTCCACGGCCTGAACGTGACCATCCCCTATAAGACGGCGGTCATTCCTGTGTGCGACTACCTCACCGAGACCGCCCGGACCATCGGCAGTGTGAACACCCTGGTCCGTCAGCCCGACGGCTCCCTTCTGGGCCACAACACCGATGCTGCGGGCTTCGAGGGCATGGTCTGGAAGAGCCGCATCCGCATCTTGGGCCGCAAGTGCCTGGTGCTGGGCTCCGGCGGGGCCAGCCTGGCCGTGCAGTACGTGCTGAACAAGCTGGGGGCCAGTGAGGTGGTGGTCATCTCCCGCAACGGAGAGAACAACTACGACAACCTGGAGATCCATGCCGATGCTGCCGTCATCGTCAACGCCACCCCGGTGGGCATGTATCCCAGAACCAACGCATCGCCTGTGGATCTGCGGCTCTTCCCCAACTGTGAGGGTGTCCTGGACCTGATCTACAACCCGGCCCGCACGGCGCTCATGCAGCAGGCAGAGAAGTTAAACATCCCCTGCCTGGGCGGTTTGTATATGCTGGTGGAGCAGGCCCGATGCGCCAGCCAGCTCTTCACCGGACGAACCGTGCCCGCCATTCGCTCCAAGGAGGCCTACAGTGCCCTGGGAAGCAAGAAAGAGAACCGCATCCTCATTGGTATGCCCGGCTGCGGAAAGTCCACTGTGGGCAAGGAGCTGGCCGACCTGCTGGGCCGTCCCTTCGTGGACTGCGACGAGGAGATCGAAAAGGCCATGGGCATGACCTGCGCCGACTTCATCCTCTCGGCTGGTGAGGCGGCCTTCCGGGCCAAGGAGACCGAGGTCCTGGCCCAGCTGGGCAAGATGTCCGGCCTGGTCATCTCCACCGGCGGCGGCGCTGTGACCCGGTGGGAGAACTACGCCCACCTGCACCAGAACGGCACCATGATCTTCCTGGAGCGGGAGCTGTCCAAGATTCCCAAGAAGGGACGGCCTCTGTCCCTGCGGGGAAATCTCCAGGATATGTACACCATCCGCTTGCCCATGTACCGTCGGTTTGCGGATATCATCGTCCAGAACGACGGGGACCCTGCGGAGGTAGCCCGGAACGTGGAGGAAGCCTATGAACATTTTAGTGATTAACGGACCCAACCTGAACATGCTGGGCATCCGGGAGCCGGACCTCTACGGCAAGTCCGACTACGCTGCCCTGGTGGCCCTGGTGGAGGAGACTTGCGCTCAGGAGGGCATCTCCGTGGAGATCTTCCAGTCCAACCACGAGGGGGCCATCGTGGACAAGATCCAGGAAGCCTATGGGAAGAAGGACGGCATCGTCATCAACCCTGCCGCCTACACTCACACCAGCATCGCCATTCTGGACGCCCTGAAGTCAGTCTCCCTGCCTGCGGTAGAGATCCATATTTCCGATGTATCCCAGCGGGAGGATTTCCGCCAGATTTCCTACGCCGGTATGGCCTGTATCAAGACCTACATGGGTCTGGGCCTGGAGGGCTATCGTCAGGCTATCCTGTATCTGAAGGAATACCTGGAACAGCAGTAAACAGAAGATAAAAAAGAGACGCCGTTTGGCGTCTCTTTTTACATGTATGGGATTATGCCTCGATGCGGCGGCGGATGTAGAGCTCCAGGAAGTCCACGGTGCCGTCGATGCCCAGCAGGGAGGAGTTGATGGTCAAGTGATAGCTGGCGGCGTCTCCCCAGCGGCCGGAACAGTTCTCGTCGTGGTAGGCCCGGCGGCGTCTGTCCTGCTTGGTCATGTAGTCGGCGGCTTCCCGGGCAGAGAAGTTGTGGCGCTCCATGAGGCGGTGGATGCGGGTGTCGGGGTCACCGGCGATGAAGATGGAGATCATGTTGGGGTTGTCGGCCAGGATGCTCTCAGAGCAGCGGCCCACAATGACAAAGGAATCGCCCCGGTTGGACTTGGTCCGCAGGCGGGCGGTCTGGAGCGCGGTGACGGAAGCCTCCACAGAGTTGCTGCTGCCTCTTATGCTGCGGCTGAAGAAGCGGCTTCTGGGGGCCTCTTCGTATTTGCGCAGGGTCTCCTCGTCCAGATTCCGGTCCTTGGCGATCTCGGTGAGGAGGTTGTTGTCATAAAAGGGCAGGTCAAAGCGCTGGGCCAGTTTTTCGGCGATCTCGTGGCCGCCGCTGCCGGATTCGCGGCCGATGGAAATGATAAGCTGCTTCATAGAAACGACCTCCTTGGTGATAAGGGAATAGATACTTTTATTATGGCAGAGGATGGGGTAAATTGCAACAAAAAAGAGGGGAAAAGTATCATTTCTTTCAAACGTACACTTGTCCGGAAAAACGGAGCGAGGGAGAAAACAAAACCCCGCCCTGGTCCTTGACGGGATCGGGCGGGGAAGATATGATAAAAATAGAACGGGCGTTCGATTTTTAAGGGGCGGTTTTTTGTTCCCGGATGGTTTTGATGCCGCACCAGATCAGGTAGACCGACACCACCACCGAGCCGCCGATGTCCAGCCAGATGGCGGCGGCAGACCGGGGGAAGAGGGCTACAGTGAGCAGGGCGATGGTGACACAGGTGTCCACCAGGCTTTTGGCCCGGTAGAGACGGGCCTGGACAGCCAGGATAGCATTCCCGCCCTGACGGCTCAGCTTGGTGTACTTCCGCCAGAAGAGGGTGTTGGCAATGACACCCAGGATGGCGATGGTCAGGCCGGGGATCACGTTGCCCTTTTCGGTGCTGGGGGCAAAGAGGGCGATGAGGAGCATGGATGCGCCGCTCAGGCACATGACCGTACCCACGAACAGGTTGGAGAACCGCTCCAGTCTGGCTTTTCGGATGTGGTCTTCCGATTGGCCCTCCTTGTTGGTCATCCGGTAGACCACAAAGGCCATGATGATGGCCAGCAGCTCTGCACTTCTGCGGACGAAGTCGGCCAGCTGGGTGGAGCTCTTTCCCATGAGCAGGCCCAGACCAACCACGATGGGGCCGGGGGAACTCATGAGCACCGACATGAGCAGGGTACGGCTGCCGGACTTGTTTTCTTTGGTCATAGGCCTCCTCCTAAGAAATGCAGCAGGGGCAGCAGGACTGCCATGGCAGCCAGGGGGCAGGTGATGGTGTCCCTTCCCTGGAGGGAGAAGAGCTCGGCTGCGGTGCTGACGGCGGCGGTCGCCCCGGCGATCACCAGGCAGACCGGTGCCGTGAGGCCGCCCCGGGCCATGAGGATGACGGTCACGCAGAGGAAGGAGACCAGGAACATGGCCAGGGACCCCTCCACGCTTTTCCGACCCTCGATGTGCCGGCCGGTGAGGGGGTGCTTGCCAAACCGTTTGCCCACCAGGGCGGCGGCAGCATCCCCGAAGCCCCAGGCATAGAGGGCGGCCAGGGTCACGTACTTGTCTCCGAGCCAGCCCCAGCAGACGGTGAGGACCAGGATGAACATGGCAAAGACCAGCACCAGGCTGCTCTTCAGCTCCCCGCTCTTTCGCTCGGTGACGAACTGGGAGTAGCCCTGGATTCGTTCGGCCAAAAAGAGGATGGGGTACACGGCCACGGTAAAGATGGCGGCGGTAAGGGCGGCCATCCACCAGGTCTCAAAGGCCAGGACCCAGACCAGCAGGGAACCCAGCAGGATACAGTGGAGGAGTTTTCGAAAGATCTCGTCGGGAATCAGCACCAGTCTGCGCAGTAGAAGGGCGGTGGAGGCCGCCAAAAGGAAGTAGAGCAGAACGGATCGGGTCCCGGAAAACAGTTCAGTCATAGGGATACTCTCTGTCTGTCCCTGTCAGGGTCAGTCCTTGTCGGTGGGGATATAGGGGATGATAGCCTTGGCCACGTTGTAGATGGGCATGGTCTGGAGGTAGATGCGGCCGGGTCCGGTGACCACGGTGTTAAAGAGACCCTCGCCCCCCAGGAACATATTCTTGGCGCCGCCCACGGTGCGGATGTCCATGGAGCAGGAGGCGTCCATGGCGGCCAAGTGTCCGGTGTCCACGATCATGGACTCGCCGGGGAGGAGGTCATACTCCACCACATGGCCGTCGAACTCGGCAAAGACGATGCCGCTGCCGGAGATCTTTTGGAGGATGAAACCCTCGCCGCCGAAGAAACCGGCCCCCAGCTTCTTCTGGAAGTGGACGGAGACCTCCACGGTGGACTCTGCAGCCAGGAAGCCCCGCTTCTGGAGGATGAGATCCCGGCCGGGACGGATCTGGAAGGGACGGATGTTGCCCGGGAAGCTGGCGGCAAAGGCGATGGTGCCGGGGCCGCCCTGGGCGGTGTAGCGGTTCTGGAAGAGGGATTCCCCGGCAAACATACGGCTCAGGGCCCGGCCGAAGCCGCCTCCGCCGGTGTTGGTTTCCATCTTCATGTTGGCGGTCATCCAGCTCATGCTGCCCCGTTCAGTGATCATGGTTTCGCCGGCCTGCAGGTCACAGATGACCACGGGCAGGGGGGTGCCTTCGATTCGGTATTCCATAAACAACGCTCCTTTCTATGATAGAGGGCGGGTGATTCTGCCTTCACTATAGCAAAAACACAGGGGGTTGGCAAGATGGCCTTACCGATTGAGGACCCACAGCCCCACCAGGCAGATGAGGATCCCTGCCACCTTGTTCCAGGTGATGGCCTCCTTGTAGAGGAGGAAGCCCACGATGACCAGTGCTGCCGCCAGGAAGGCGCTCTGGACGATGGAGAGGGTGCTCACCGGCCACCCGGCCTTGTAGGCGTAGATAAAGCCCACTTCCAGCCCCACCAGCACGAAGCCGAAGAGAACGGGAGCCCAGTTCATGTGGGCGTACTCTCGGAGAAGATTCCCGCCGCGGTTCAGCAGGAAGTAGAGGCTGCCTGTGGCAACGGCGCTGACGGCGTAGGTGATGGTAAGGGATGCCAGGGGATGCATGGCGGAGGGGACGGACTTGGCGCAGATCTGATAGGCCACATTGGCCAGGACCACCAGGACCACGGGCCAGACATAGGAAAACATAACATGACCTCCTTGGGGTGAAATGGTATTCGGCAGATCCTGTCAACGTTTTCTCTTCTCCAGAAAGGCCTCGATGACCAGATCCAGCGCCAGGAAGACTCCCAGCCGGAGGATCACAAAGAGGGGGGTGAAGAGGTAGTTGGACAGGGGAAAGATGGGGTCGGTGAGGCCGAAGGGGAGGGGGAGGACCACCAGAGCGGCAGCCAGCGCCCCGGCGTACAGGATCTTGGACTTCCAGAGATAAGTCCCCGGGGCGGTTACCAGCAGAAGGAGCAGGAGAAGAAAGGCCAGGACAGGCAGGTGGAGGAGGAG
Organism: Ruminiclostridium sp.; assembly: GCA_017547425.1. Taxonomy (GTDB): domain Bacteria; phylum Bacillota; class Clostridia; order Oscillospirales; family Oscillospiraceae; genus Evtepia. The sequence goes on along the minus strand of JAFYPT010000198.1, from coordinate 1,933 downwards.
CCCGTCGGTGAACTCCCAAGCGCCCGTGAGCCTCATGCGGGTCTCCAGGAGGATCATCTCTTCGGGGGAGATCTGTCCTTCCGTCATGGGGAAGAAGCGGTTGGCGATCCACAGAAGGGCTGAACTGACGGCTGTCAGCAGGGAGAGGAGGACAAAGGTGATCCCGGCGGCCACCCTGATCCGGCGGGCGGCTTTCTGACGCTTCTCCTGGCCGTAGAGGATGCCATCCAGGTCGGTGCTGTAGATCTCCGCCAGCTTCATTAAGGTCTCCACGTCGGGGCGGGTCCGGCCGGACTCGTAGCTGGACAGGGCCTGACGGGTCAGGCCAATCTGCTGGGCTACTTGCTCTTGGGTGAGACCCTTTGCCTTGCGGAGCTCTTTCAGGTTGTTGTGGATGGTCATGGGCGCCACCTCCTTTGGTTCCAGCATAGCCAAAAGGACCTGTTCCGTCAAGCAATGATTTGTTGCGGCGCAAAAAACCCGCAGCCGGATGGGCTACGGGTGGGATATTACGTGTTTTCTTTTCGGAAGGAAACCCCGAAGACGCTGTAGCCCAGCGGCCCGGGCCAGAGTGGCTTTGGTGGAGGAAGTCATGGGAGGGGCTCCTTAACTATTCACTATTGCTTCTTCGCTCTTCACTCCCAAAATCCCGAATGCGGGGTTAGAGAATAGTGAAGAGTGAAAAGCGAATAAGTAAAATCCCGAACGCTTTCGCATTCGGGATTTTGGTGGAGGAGGGTGGATTCGAACCACCGAAGTCGTCGACAACAGATTTACAGTCTGCCCCCTTTGGCCACTCGGGAACTCCTCCATATTTAATTGGAGCTGGTGGACGGACTCGAACCCCCGACCTGCTGATTACAAATCAGCTGCTCTACCAACTGAGCTACACCAGCGAGTCGCGCGTGTCGTTCACAACGAAGCTTACTATAACAGACGTTCCCCAAAATGTCAACACCTTTTTTGAAAAAAGGAGAAATTTTTTCTGAGACCTGATTTTTACCCTTTTCGGGACATCCAGCAGGACCGCCCCGTCTTTTTTTGCGCCCACTGCGGCCAGGAACAATATTGGTACGATGCCCCGGCAGAGAACGGTCTGTGCCTCCTCTGCCGGGAGAAGGAACACATAAGAGAGGAGGATGTGATGACCTTGAAAGAAATGGCCCCTCTGTGCCGAAAGCAGGCTGCAGCCCTGCGGCGGGAGATCCGGGCCCTGCGGGAGGAGCGACAGTCTGCCCGGAGCGACGAGGCCCGGGAGGAACTGTCCGAGCGGATCGTGGCCCTCTATCCCATTGCCCGGGAGATGGAAGAGCTGGCCGAACACATGGAACACTACTACGACAGGGGGTACTGCCGCAATGCGAAATATACAGTATAATAATAGAGACGACCGGGTGGACCTGGAATCCTTTGTCCAGGCCATGGCCGGGGACAATCAGGACCGTCTGGCAGAGATCCGGGCCTGCCTGGGCAGAGCCCTCCGGGAGGATGTGACCCGCCGTCAGCAGCAGGTCCTCTTCCTCTACTATGTCCAGGGGCTGAACATGCGGCAGATCGCCGAGGCACTGGGGGTGGAGCGGAGCACGGTCTCCCGGACCCTGAAGCGGGGAGAGGAACGGATCCGTCGCCGGATGCGCTACAGCGGGGGTGACCTGCTCAAGGCCCAAACCAGGGGGAGAAGTCGCCATTGACAACCGGGCGGATGCGTAGTTTAATAGAGTCAACTACTATGAATTGTAAGGAGGAACTGCCTTGCGAGAAAACCGGGTCCTGTCCCTGCTGGAGCAGGGAGACTGGGGAGAGGACACCCCCCTCATCCAGGGGCTGAAGACCTGGCGGTTCTATCCCCTGCTGCTGGAGACCTACCGGACCATGGACGAGGACGCTCTGTACAAGAGCCGGGTCCACGGCAGCGGACACATCCACCGGGTCC
>JAFYPT010000197.1 GCA_017547425.1 Ruminiclostridium sp. | reverse complement strand
CTGGTACGACCTCTTCGCCCCCATGGGCGATGCTTCCGCCACCTACACCACCGAGGAAGCCAGAGATTACCTGCTGAAGCAGTTCTCCACCTTCGATCAGGAGCTGACCGACATGGTGGCCCGGGCCTTCGACGAAGCCTGGATCGACTTCTATCCCCATGACGGCAAGCGGGGCGGTGCCTTCTGCGCCAACGTCCGCAAGATCGGCCAGAGCCGGATCCTGACCAATTACGACGGTTTCTTCACTGACGTAGTGACCCTGGCCCATGAGCTGGGTCACGCTTTCCACAACCAGTGCGTCCGGGATCACCTGCCCCTGAACCAGGGCTACTCCATGCCCGTGGCGGAAACCGCCTCCACCTTCAACGAGTGCGTGGTCATGAACGCCGCCATCGCCTCCGCCGCCAACAAGGAGGAGAAGATCGCCCTGATCGAGAGCCAGCTCCAGGATGCCACCCAGATCATCTGCGACATCTACTCCCGCTACCGTTTCGAAACCATGGTCTTCGCAAACCGGGAGAAGCGGTTCATGAACGCCGACACCTTCTGCGGCTTCATGCTGGAGGCCCAGAAGCAGAGCTACGGCGACGGCCTGGATCACAGCGTGCTGCATCCGTACATGTGGGTCTGCAAGAACCACTACTACGGCCCCACCTTCTACAACTTCCCCTATGCCTTCGGCGGCCTGTTTGCCCGGGGCCTGTATGCCCAGTATGAGAAGGAGGGCGCAGCCTTCGTACCCAAGTACAAGAAGCTGCTGCACACCACCCCCGTGGCCACCGTGGAGGACACCGCCAAGGTGGCCGACATCGACCTGACCGACAAGAATTTCTGGCGGGGCGCCCTGCAGACTATCGCCGACAAGATCGACCTGCTCTGTGAGCTTCTGGAAGCTTAACCGATAAACACAACCGAAAAAGGAGAATATACCATGAGCGAAATCAAGAATCTTCAGAACTTTCTGGACAATTCCCACAGCTCCTACCATGCTGTGGCCAATCTGGCTGCCCAGCTGCAGGAGGCCGGCTATACCCGCCTCAGCGAGAAGGAAGAATGGGACCTGGTTCCCGGCGGTAAGTACTTCCTGGTCCGGGGCGGCACTGCCGTCATCGCTTTCCGGATCCCCGAGGGTGAGGCAACGGGCTTCATGATGAGCGCCAGCCATTCCGACCGTCCCACCTTCAAGGTCAAGGAGAACTGTGAAACCGTGGGTGCCTATACCAAAATGCTGGTGGAGCGCTACGGCGGCATGCTGATCTCCACCTGGCTGGACCGGCCCCTGTCCATTGCCGGCCGTGTGGTGGTGGAGACCGAGGATGGTGTGGAGATCAAGCTGGTGGACATTGACCGTGACCTGCTGATGATCCCCAATGTGGCCATCCACATGAACCGCCAGGCCAACGACGGCTACAAGTGGAATCCCGCTGTGGATACCCTGCCTCTGATGGGCGGCAAGGATGCCAAGGGCAAGCTGAACCAGATCCTGGAGGAGGCTGCCGGCGGCAAGATCCTGGGCCATGATATGTACCTGTACATCCGCCAGAAGTCCAGCATCTGGGGCCTCAACGAGGAATATATCTCCTCCGCCGCTCTGGACGATCTGGAGTGCGCCTGGGCCTGCACCCAGGGCTTCCTGGCCGCTCCCGAGACTGCTGCCATCCCCGTGCTGTGCGTCTTTGACAACGAGGAGGTGGGCTCCTCCAGCGCTGCCGGCGCCGCCGGTGACCTGCTGGAGAGCGTGCTGGTCCGGATCTGCGAGGCCCGGGAACTGGATATTTTCCGGCTGCTGGCCAACTCCTTCATGGTCTCCGCCGACAACGGCCATGCCCTGCATCCCAACCATCCCGAGCTGGCCGACGCCGCCAACGCCCCCGTGCTGGGCGGCGGTGTGGTGCTGAAGTTCAATGCTTCCCAGCGCTACTGCACCGACGGCTTCTCCGCCGCCGTGTTCCGCCGGATCTGCGGCAAGGCAGAGGTGCCCACCCAGACCTACTGCAACCGCGCCGATATCGCCGGCGGCTCCACCCTGGGCAATATCTCTCTGCACCATGTGTCCGTGCCCACCATCGACATCGGTGTTGCCCAGCTGGCCATGCACTCCTGCTTCGAGACCGGCAGCGTTGCCGATGCCATCCACCTGAAGAACGCGCTGGCTGCCTTCTATGGCGCCACCCTGAACACCCAGGGAGATGCCTGCGTGATCCTGTAAAAAAGCTGACCGCCGCCCCCAAAAGGGGGCGGCGGTTTTTCGGGGATTTACCAAAACCGACTATTGTCAGAGTGCCCAAGTGAGACTGTAAATTATTGTAACAACCAACCATTGCGAAAATAATGGCGATATGATAGAATGTCCGTATCCAGGTGAAGTGCGCCTACTCCACAAAAATAGACGTTCATTCACTAAAATAAAGGAGGATAAACCCGTCTGACTCACGGTGCGGCAGTGTGGAGACCTGTCGTAACGCCTGCAGAATTTTACCGTCCGCAGGTGAGAACGCACGCGAAATGGTAGGTGCGTTTAGAGTCGAAACATTATGGCATCTTTGTCCCTGAAGAACATCAAGAAGATCTACCCCCACAACGGCGACGACGCCAAGAAGGCCAAGAAGAAGAAGAAGGGTGACCAGCCCGAGGAAAAGAAGGTCAACCTGCAGATCACCGATAAGGGCGTTGTGGCTGTCCAGGAGTTCAACCTGGAGATCGCTGACAAGGAATTTATCGTTCTGGTCGGTCCTTCCGGCTGCGGTAAGTCCACCACTCTGCGTATGATCGCCGGCCTGGAAGATATCTCCGAGGGCGAGCTGTACATCGGCGACCGTCTGGTCAACGACGTTGCTCCCAAGGACCGCGATATCGCCATGGTCTTCCAGAACTACGCTCTGTACCCCCACATGACTGT
>JAFYPT010000196.1 GCA_017547425.1 Ruminiclostridium sp. | reverse complement strand
TGTAAGCATCCCCCACCGTCAAGAAAGGAGGCCCCGATGAAAGGAAAACTCACCGCCATTTTGACCATCCTGCTCCTTCTCTTCATCCTGGCCGCCTGCCAGCAGGAGGAAGCCGAAGTCCCCGCCGAGGACACCGCCCAGTCAGAGACCCTCACCCCGGAGGAACAGGCCGAATTTCTCAGCCGTCTCACCGAGGTCTACGCCCCCGCCGCCGAGCAGTTCGGTCTGACCAGCGTGGACTATGCCTGGTTCCTCCTCACCGGCGAACACAGCAAGGAAGTCCTCACCACCGAGGAATACCTGGGCCTGAGCCAGTACATCCCCCAGGAAAAAGGGGACACCCTTCCCGTGGGCATCTGGGAGGATGCCCAGACCCTCCACACCCTGGATCTGGACAAGAACGGCACCTTCACCCACCGGACCTTCCAGAAGGCCGAAGACCCTGACCTCACCGACAATGACTTCCAAAACCTCTGGACGGAAACCGCTGAAGCCGAAACCTGGACCCCCGAATGACCCTATATTTCTTAAGTTTTTGTAAAGGCTCTCCCAAAGGATTGCAATCTTTTGGGGGAGCGTTTATACTTTATATGGAAGGATTTGGGCTTTGCCCTGCACCATAACTATCCCAACGAAAGGACGTGTTTGTATGAAAAAACTTGCTTTGATCCTGGCCCTCTGCCTGAGCTTCTGCCTGCTGACCGCCTGCGGCGGCGGACCCGAGACCGCCATGTCTGACAAGGAACTGGACAAAAAGGCCGAGACCTACCAGCTGAACTACTCCGACGAGGACATCCAGGCCGCCATCGCCGTGGCCCAGCAGTACTACGCCGACCTGGCTGCCCAACCCATCGACCCCAACGTGTATATGGAGCACGAGATCGAGGAAATGACCTTGTGGATGGGCTGGCTGGCCCAGGGGGTGGAGATCACCTACGACCGGGAACAGGCCGCCCTCTACATTGAGAACCGGGCCATGGAAGAGTATGTCTCCGCCAACCCTCCCGGCACCGTGATGTTCCTCCAGGTGGAGGTCCCCGCCGCCGACCAGGACAGCGATTGGGCCCATCGAGTGGCCGAAATGTACCGGGAGACCACCGATTCCCCCTGGATGGTCCGCACCGAAGGCATCTAACGGACGGCAAAGTTTCGCCCCCTCCACCCTTTGACAGAAAACTCCAATCGAATACGATAAAATACCCTTGTACCAACCGTACAAGGGTATTTTTTTACGCACGACACCCAAAGAAAGGGGTTTTACCTATGGCTGTGGCCTACACCACACAAAATCGACACCTTACCGTGGCCCTCTCCGGGGAAATCGACCACCACCGGGTCCGGGGTCTGCTGGAGGACATGGACCGGGAACTGGACGAGGTCCTCCCCCACACTCTCGTGGTGGACTGCACCGGGGTGACCTTCATGGACTCCTCGGGCATCGCCATCCTCCTCCGGCTGTGGAAGCGGATGGAGGCCCTGGGGGGCACCATCCGGGTCACCGGCCTGCGGGAGCAGCCCGCCCGGGTCCTGGGGGCTGCCGGGCTCCAACGGCTCTTCCCCCTGGACTGAAAGGAGGCTACATAGATGCGCACCATCAAATACACCAACCAGGTCAGCCTGGTCTTTCCCTCCCGCTCCGCCAACGAGTCCTTCGCCCGGTCGGCGGCCGCCGCCTTTGCCGCCCAGCTGGACCCCACCCTGGACGAGCTGGGGGACGTGAAAACCGCCGTCAGCGAGGCGGTCACCAACGCCATCGTCCACGCCTACCCGGACACCCTGGGGAAGGTGGAGCTGAAGCTCCGCCTCTACCCCGGCAACGAACTGGAACTGGTCATCCGGGACTGGGGGGTGGGCATCCCGGACATTGACCAGGCCCGGACCCCCCTCTTCACCACCGGCAACGAGGAGCGGTCGGGCATGGGCTTCACCATCATGGAGAGTTTCATGGATTCCGTGAAGGTCAAGTCCCTCCCCGGCAAGGGGACCACCGTCACCCTGCGGAAGCGGTTCGCCCTGCGGGCAGGAGGAAAGGTGTGAGTTCGGACCACCGGACCGCCCTCATCCGAGCCGCACAGGACGGGGATCAAGCCGCCTATCAACAGCTGGTGGAGGAGAACACCGGTCTCATCTGGAGCGTGGTCAAGCGGTACACCCACCGGGGCGTGGAGAGCGAGGACCTCTTCCAACTGGGCTGTCTGGGGTTTCTCAAGGCCGTCCAGGGCTTTGACCCAGCCTTTGGCACCCAGTTCTCCACCTACGCCGTTCCCAAAATCGCCGGGGAAATTCGACGGTTCCTTCGGGACGACGGCATGGTAAAGGTGGGCCGGGGTATGAAGGAACAGGCCCTGACCATCTATCGGGCCAGGGTCCAACTGGTGGACCAACTGGGTCGGGAACCCGCCCTGTCCGAGCTGGCCCAGACCACGGGACTCACCCCGGAAGACATCGCCGCCGCAGACCTGGCCACCGCTTCCGTGTCCTCCCTCCAGGCAGAGTCCAGGGAAACCGGGCTTGCTCTGGAAGGGATGCTGGGGAGCGAATCCCCAGAGGAGGGACTGGTGGAGCGGGTGGCTTTGCGAACGGCCATCGACCGTTTGCCGGAGCGGGAACGGAAGCTCATCCTCCTGCGGTACTACAAGGGACTCACCCAGGACAAAACGGCGAAAATTCTGGGTATCAGCCAGGTCCAGGTGTCCCGGCTGGAGAAGAAGACCCTGCAAGCCCTTCGCCAGGAATTGGCTGAATAGAAAACGGCGGAGCCTTGGCTCCGCCGTTTTGTTTATTCGGGGATAATGGGTTCCCGATCCCGCTTGCCTACCTTCTCCCAGGAGAATTCCTTCACCAGGTCGTAAGGCTTCACCGGCTCAGGTCGGTCGATGATCCCGGCGGTGCAGGCCAGATATCCCACCAATTCCTCCGGGGTGTATCGCTGGCGGAGGACCCCCATGTCCAAATCCCGGTCCCGCTTGGACAGCCGCCGCCCATCGGGACTGCACAGCAAGGGGGCGTGGCAGTAAGTGGGCACCTCATAGCCCAACTGTTTCATGAGCCAAATCTGCCGGGGGGTGGAGGACAG